>CAMGZN010000034.1 GCA_946183335.1 uncultured Caryophanales bacterium
GTAACAAATGAAACAAAAGCATGGGGTGATCACACTCAAACAAACTGGGGCATCAATCGTGAACATGTTTGGCCAAAAGCCGAAGGTTTTGATACTGATGGCGCTGGCGGTGCTCGTGGTGATCCAATGCATTTAATGGCTGCCAATGGCTATGCAAACAATATACATAGTAATTATTACTACGGTTATGTTGATACATCATCTTCATATACAAACTGCGGTTCTTCATATAGTTATTTAAATGGTAATTTACGTGGTAAATCAAAAACAAAGGGTGGAAGCACAAACGTTTTTGAACCTCAAGATTCTGATAAAGGAGATATCGCTCGTTCTATATTCTACATGGTAGCTCGTTATAACTACTTATCAGGGTCTGATTCAGATGGTATTGATACAAATAACCCAAATCTGACACTTACTTCATCCTTAAGCGATTGGTCAAGTTCTGGTTATACATCATCGAAAACAACTCAAGGAAAACTTGGTATTTTAGAGGATCTTTTAGCGTGGCATCATGCTGATCCTGTTGATGAATTCGAAAAACATCGTAACAATCTTTTGTACACAAACTTCACAAATAATAGAAATCCATTTATTGATTTTCCAGAATGGGTCGACTTTATTTGGGGAACTGTCACATATAGTGGTTCCACATATAAATCATATAGTTCAACGCCAACTGGTTATGCTACACCAAGTACTGATACAATTAATGGTTATAATAGTGGTGGTTCGTCTATTGTTTCTGTTACTGGAGTATCTTTGGATACTAATTCTACTTCTGTTGAAGCAGGAAAAGACGTCACATTAACTGCTACAGTAGCACCATCAAACGCCACTGATCAAAGCGTTTCTTGGTCAACATCAAATGTCAATGTTGCCACTGTATCTGGCGGTATTGTCCATGGTGTCGCCGAAGGTAGCGCCACAATTACTGTTACAACCAATGATGGAAATAAAACCGCCCAATGCTCAGTGACTGTAACTGCTGCTCAAGGTGGAGATGAATCTCAAACTGAAGAAGGGTCCGTAACAGCAAGTGGCGGAGCTTTGGAAGGATGGACTGCATCTGGAGTTGATTCTGCTGGTTATAGCGGAGGAGCTGTTAAATTTGATAGCAGCGGTGACAACGTTTATAAGACGGATATTTTCTCTGCATCGGTTGCTGCTGGAATGACATCATTAACTGTTACTTTAAACGGTAAGCTTAATGGTAGTGGTGATACATCAGCTAATACTTATACAGTTGAAGCTCTTGACTCATCCGGAAATGTTTTGACAAGTGAGACGAAAACAGATGCTTTTACTGGAAGTAATTCTGATGTTGTTTTCTCGTTTGATTCAGATTTAACTGGATGTACTGGCATTAAAGTTACATATACGAATAAAGGCAACAAAAATTTAGCTTTAAATTCCGTTTCTTGGGTTGCTACATATGAAGAATCTGAAGAGGTTACTATTTCTTCGATTGCTGTTAAGACAGCGCCAAGCAAAACAGTTTATGTTTCTGGTGAATATTTTAATGCTAATGGTTTAGTAATTACTGTTACTTATTCAAATAACTCAGAAATTGATGTTCCTTATGAAGATAACGAAGACGCATTTGAATTTACTCCATCTGGCCAGCTTATCACCTCAAATACATCCGTAACAATTTCATATGGTGGGAAAACAACAACGCAATCAATTACTGTTAACACATCTAAAACATTGTCATCAATTAGCGTAACAGATCCTAAAACATCATTTGAAGTGGGCGATACATTTGAATTTGGCGGATTAGTTACCGCTCACTATAGTGATAATTCAACTTTAAATGTTACTTCATCGGCTACGTTTAGTGGCTATAACATGGATAATGCTGGAGAACAGACTGTAACGGTTTCGTATACTGAAGGTATTCTTAGAACAACTACTTATACAATAAATGTTGTTAAACCATCATCTGGTGATAGTACAACAGCAACAATAAACTGGGATGATACGTTTAATCCAGCATTTCCAACAACATCCGCTACTGTAAATACTGAATCAACCGCTCACGTTGACGAAACTGCGAATTTCAGTTTTACTGAACAGGGCATTTATCGAGGCACGTCGCAGTACTCAGTTTATTTGATGTTCTGTGAAAATAAAGGATTTTTGTATAATACAACAGATTTGGGTACGGTAGATTCGATAAGTATTACCTATTCTTCTGGAACGTCTTTGGTTGGTAAAATTGGTGTTTATTTTGGTACTAGTGAATTATCTACTTATACAACAACAAGCAACCAAACAATTAAAGGTCAAAGCGAAACTGATGTTTTCACAAATCCGACAACAGGCAAAGGATTTTTCCAAATCTCAACAAGCAATAAAAACGTTCAAATCACAAAAATTGAAATTGTTTATCATGAAAGCGGTGCTGCGGTTGTTGAATCAATTTCAGCAGTTGCTAGCAAAACATTTTATGTCGGGGAAACAATTACGAAATCCGATATCGTTGTCCGTGACAACTTGGATAATTTAATTACAGACTTTTCATTCACCAACAATAACTATCAATTTGTTTATGGTGATGCGACAAGCGGTGGTGCTTTAACAAATAAAGTATTCACTAATTCAATTACATCAGGTAATTTCACATGTTCTCTAACTGTTCAGGTTCAAAGAAAAGCTAGAGTTATTCCTGGCGAATTTACTGACACATTAGACAGAGAATTGGTGGGTGTAACTGGAACTAGCTATGAAAACTGGACAGGTAAAACATCTAATTCGCCAGCAGTTTATGCCGGTAATTCGTCTGGAAAATATACGAGCGGAACTACTACAATCGAATCTTTACAGATTCGCTCTAATAATAACAACTCTGGTATAGTTTCAACGACATCTGGTGGAAACTTATCAAGCGTTTCAGTTACATTTAATTCTGGAACAACCGCAAATAGAACAATTAATATCTATGGTAAAAATACCGCATATTCATCTGCTGAGGACCTTTATAGTGAAAGTACACAGGGAACTCTTTTAGGAACAATTGTTTACGGAACATCAACGTCGTTGTCTGTTTCTGGCAGTTATAAATATGTCGGTCTTAGATCAAATTCTGGATCAATTTATTTGGATGAAGTGAACATCTCATATTCATCGAGTGATTCTGCTGAGAACTTAGCGAATTACATTATGTTTGAGGACACAAATAATCAATGTTCCGCAAGCGGAGGTGGAAAATTCAATACAGCTCGTGGCTATTTTGAAAATTTATCTAATGGTTCAACGGGTGAGCGTTATATCTTTATGAACTCAGAAGAATACATCATTTCCACAGCTCGTGAACGTTTCCTCGCTTGGGCTGCGCATGAGGGTAAAACAATCGATTATATTAATGGTGATTATGTTATTTCCGGTGCAAAAACGCATTCAATAATTAACGAAGTTGTTAATACTCCAACAACAATTATAATCGTTATTTCTGTTATTGGAATTGCTGCTCTTGGCGGATATTTATTCATCCGTCGTTATAAACAAAAATAACCAGCAATTCTCGGTTAAATTCAAGAAAACAGGCACAAAAACCTGTTTTTCTTTTTGTTTAAAATCACCAACAAATCTCAGTTATTTATTTGTATAACTAATAAATGCAATTGACTTAAAAATAATTGCTACTATAATCTTCTCGGAGAAAGAAAATGGAACTGATCAAAAAAGCATTTATTACGAACTGTATCCTGATGGCAGTATGTGCCGTATTACTTGGCTACAACATTGCCTTCTTTCATGCCACATATGATTTACTTCATCAAGGTGACTTAACAACAATCTTTGCTGTTCTTTTAATCCCAATCTTCTTCCTTGCTTCTTTAGCAACGGCGGTGATGGGCATCATTCAAGTATCGATTGCTACTCGCAATATCATTAAAGTGCGTAAATGGTACACGATTTTACTTCTTGTAATTTCGATTATTTTTGTTATTGCACCAGTTGTTCTAGTTCTGTTATTATTTCTACTATAATTTTACCAAATAATGGTATAATTATTTAGTTAGGAGGAGCATTTAATGGCCAATAATGCAAAGGGATACCTCAACGCTGGATTAGGTGATTTAGTCAACCTCATCCTTGCTATTATCCCATTCACATCCTGGTTGCTTGGTGCAATCACCCGTATCATGAGAGGACACGTCATTGCTGGTATTCTTCAATTAATACCACCAATCACCTTAGTCTTCTGGATTCTTGATATCTTAGGTGTTGCTACCAACAAGGATCTTACCTTCTACGCATAATAGTAAAGGTAAAAAAGAATTCTCCCATCTCGGGGGAATTTTTTATTGCTTTTTCTCTTAAAAATGCCTTTTTATCGCAATTTTCTTAGAAAACTGCTATAATTTTTAACGCATGACTAAGGAAGAAAAGAACGCTCTAAAACTTGATCGACGAAAAATATTAGAAGAAAACCATATTTTTCATCGCCGTATTGATGAACTATTCGCGAAGAAGTATCGTACATCAATTCGTTTTGAGAATGCTCTGGTCATGGATGATGGAAAAGCCTACATCAATGTTGACTTAACCAAGATTGAATCCCCATTCTCCGAGTTCTCTTATAATCGTAGAATGAATCCTGAAATCTATGATTACATTAATAATGAAGTCTTCTTCTTAAGAGCGTCGATTCCTCTTGTCATCCGTTTTGATGATGATGGAAAGTATTCTGAGGAGATGAAGAGTAACATTCGTAAGACTGTTGTTCGTCACTATAACTTAGAATACGAAGATTGTCGTTTAGCCTACCGTAAGAATATGTGGAGTGGAATCTTTATTCTTGGTCTTGGCGCAATCTTTTTAATCACCTACATTCTTCTTTCCATCTTTGGAAACTGGAATTCTGTCTTAATGGAACCACTCCTCATCATCTCATGGGTTTGTATCTGGGAATCTATTAATAGATTCTTCTTTAGTGGTCATGAAAGAAAAGTGGATGTTTATAACGCTGGACAACTGGCGTTAGCGGAAGTTAGCTTCGGTAAGCCAGTTCGTAAAGAAACATCCTTAAAGGAGAAAAAATAAAATGGAACTTAAAGGAAGTCGCACAGAAAAAAACCTTGCTGCCGCTTTTGCTGGTGAAAGCCAAGCTCGTAACAAGTACACCTACTTCGCTAGCAAAGCTAAAAAAGAAGGTTATGAACAAATCGCTGCTATCTTCTTAGAGACAGCTGAAAACGAAAAAGAACACGCCAAAATGTGGTTCAAATACCTCGAAGGTGGTGCAGTTAAATCGACAGCCGAAAACTTAAAAGCCGCTGCTGAAGGTGAAAACTTTGAATGGACAGATATGTACAAAGAATTCGCTAAAGTGGCTCGTGAAGAAGGCTTTGATAAGATTGCTTTCGAATTTGAAGCAGTCGCCAAGATTGAAAAAGAACACGAAGAAAGATATCGTGCCCTTCTCGACAAAGTCGAGGGTGGCAAAGTCTTCATTGCTGAAGACGTTGTTGTCTGGAAGTGCCGTAATTGTGGACACATTCATGTTGGTAAAGAAGCACCAAAGATTTGCCCAGTTTGTGCTCATCCACAAGCCTATTTCGAATTACGCGCGAAAAACTTCTAATAATTAATCGTTGATTATTATTGTTGTTTCATTATAATAATACTCGTCATTTTAAGGTGACTTAAAGTGACTAACAATATCTATTCTGTAAGATAGGTGTTGGATCTTGCTGGTAAGCAAAAGTATCGATCGAACTATAAAGTCCGTTGCGATATTGCTGACTACCAGCCAAACTGGTCTGGTAGCTCAGCTGGTAGAGCAACGGACTGAAAATCCGTGTGTCGCCGGATCATTCCCGGCCTAGACCACCATGTAAGTAGAAATCCCTTGATACGTAAGTGTTGAGGGTTTTTCTTTTTCTCAGTAAAATAATGACATGGAAAAGAAGATTGATCCTATTTATCCAAATTCACAATTCAAAAGTTTTTGCTATATTAAAAGTGTTGTAACAAGACCAAATATTATCGTGGGAGATTACTCCTATTATGATGATAGTATAGAAGGCCCAGAATCTTTTGAGAAGCACGTCACTCATCACTACGATTTTATGGGCGATAAGTTAATCATTGGTAAGTTTGTTGCTATAGCAAGAGGTGTAGAATTTGTTATGAATGGCGCAAATCATATGCTTGATAGTTACACAACTTATCCATTTGAAATTATTGATGAATTTAAAGGTTTAGCAAGACCATTTGGAAATAGAGGAAATCGTGGTGATACAGTTGTTGGAAACGATGTCTGGATTGGTCAAAACGCCACGATTTTACCTGGTGTTCATATTGGAGACGGCGCAATTATTGGTGCTTGTTCAGTTGTTACTAAAGATGTTCCACCTTATTCAGTAGTTGCTGGAAATCCAGCCCAAGTTAAAAAATATCGTTTCGATAAGGAAACAATTGATTTACTCCTTAAACTCAAGTGGTGGGATAAAGATATTGAAGAAATTAAAAAGTTGATCCCGTTTATTTCATCACCAGATTTAGATAAAGAAACGCTTAAAAAACTAGTAAAATAACTTTAGTTACCTTTTTATAATAATAGTTTCTTGGTATCAAAGTTTTTATTTGTGTCACAATAACTCATTCAAAGTTAGTTAGAGATCATATCGTTATTAAATTAAGAAAGAATCCTAATCCGGTTGACAAAATGATGCCTATTATGTTTTCGAAGTTAGAGAAGACACAGTTGACCGATTTGGTAGAAGACATAACGAGTGGAAAATTGATCCACAAGATGATTTAGATATTCAAAAATTGTATAAAAAAAGATGATTCTGCCAATCAGATTTCTCTGACCCGTAGGCACTGGAGCATCAGACTCCGACAAATCATCTCGCCACATATTAAAGCAAAATATGTTTTCTGAAACAAGTAATTTTTCTTGATTCTTTCTCTTTTCTTCTTACTTTGTAAGCGCTTATCACACTTCTTTATTGATAATAATATCGTAATTATAGATAATTAAAGAGCATTATTAGAAAGAAAAGGAGATTGTTATGGCGAAACTACAATCCCACGCTGTGAAACTAATCACTGAAATCGTTGAACGATACAAAGATGAAGAAACACCATTAATGATGATTCTGGAAGCCATCCAAAGTGAATATGGTTATATTCCTTTAGAGGTCCAAGAACTCGTTTCTAAGTTAACAGGTATTCCTGTCGCAGAAATCTATGGTGTCGTCACCTTTTATTCGTTCTTCTCTTTAACACCAAAAGGAAAATACGTCATTGGTGTCTGCCTTGGCACAGCTTGCTATGTCAAAGGAAGTCAATCCGTGATGGATAAGTTCTCTGAAGTCTTAAAGATTAAACCAGGAGAAACCACAGAAGACGGTTTATTTACTCTCGATGCCTTACGCTGTATTGGCGCATGCGGTATCGCCCCAGCCATTTCCATCAATGGAAAGGTCTATCCAAAGATGGAAGCGAAGAAGGTTATTTCTCTAGTTGAAGAATACCGTGCTTTAGCAGCAAAGGAGGCTCAATAAATATGGAAAAGATTCTTACTGAAGAACAACTTGGAAAGAAAATTGAGCATTGCTCCTCTTGCCTAGAAAAGAAATTTAGTGGTCAAGATGGGAAAAAACACCTTGTTGTCTGTGGTGGTACAGGATGCTTATCTTCTAACTCTGGAGAAATCTTAGAGAAACTTGAAGCTCTTATTAAAGAAAAACACCTTGAAGAGAAAGCCACGGTCAACCGTGTTGGTTGTTTCGGCTTCTGCTCCCAAGGTCCATTTGTGAAGGTCTTCCCTGAAGACCGTTTATATCGCGCTGTGAAAGTTAGCGATGTCGAACGAATCATCCAAGAAGACGTCATCGAAGGTAAATGTATTGAAGATCTTCTTTATGTTGATCCAGCTACAAAGCAAAAAGTTGAACGTCAAGACGACATCAACTTCTATAAGAAACAAAAACGTATCGCTTTAAATGGTTGCTCCATGATTAACCCAGAAGAGCTCGAAGAAGCCTTTGGCTTTGGAGCCTTCAAAGGCTTAACTAGAGCCCTTCATATGTCCCAACAAGAAGTTGTTGATGAAATCTTAAAAAGTGGTTTAAGAGGTCGAGGTGGTGCTGGCTTCCCAACTGGAAGAAAGTGGCAGTTCGCTTTAAACCAAGTTAATGATGATAAATATGTCATCTGTAATGGTGATGAAGGTGATCCAGGTGCATTCATGGATCGAAGCATTCTCGAAGGTAATCCAGTCGGCGTGATCGAAGGAATGATGATTGCTGGTTATGCGATTGGTGCTAAAAACGGTTATTTTTATGTCCGTGCCGAATATCCAATCGCCGTCAAACGTTTACGTTTAGCGATTAAAGAACTCGAAGAAGTTGGTTTATTAGGTGATCACATCTTAGGAACAAACTTCTCCTTTAGATGCCACATCAGACTCGGCGCAGGCGCCTTCGTTTGTGGTGAAGAAACTGCTCTAATTAATTCCATTGAAGGGAAACGTGGTATGCCACGTCCAAGACCTCCATTCCCAGCCATTAAAGGCTTATGGCAAAAACCATCTATTATTAATAACGTGGAAACACTGGCCAGTGTCAGCTGGATCATGCGCGAAGGCGCAGAGAAATTTGCCTCCATTGGTACACAAGGTTCCAAAGGAACCAAGGTGTTTGCTTTAGGTGGCAAAGTTAATAATGTCGGTCTTGTCGAAGTCCCAATGGGAACAACTCTCAGAGAACTCATTTTTGATATCGGTGGAGGAATCCCAAATGGAAAGAAATTCAAAGCTATTCAAACTGGTGGTCCATCTGGTGGATGTCTCACCGAAAAAGATTTAGATGCCGAGATCGACTTTGATACCTTAATTGCTCGTGGATCAATGATGGGCTCCGGAGGAGCCATCGTCATGGATGAAGATAACTGTATGGTCGACGTGGCGAAATTCTACATGGAATTCATTGTTGATGAATCATGTGGTAAATGTTCTCCATGCCGTATTGGTACCAAGCGTATGCTCGAAATCTTAACTAAGATTTGTAATGGTAAAGGTGAAGAAAAGGATTTGGATGAATTAAAAGAACTCGCGGAAATCACCAAGACTAATTCACTTTGTGCACTTGGTCAAACAGCCGCCAATCCAATTCTTTCCACAATGAAGAATTTCCCAGAAGAATATTTAGCTCATGTGAAGGATCACAAATGCCCAGCCGGTGTTTGTAAAGCGATGCTTCATTATGAAATTAACCCAGAAAAGTGTAAAAAATGCTCTTTATGTGCCCGTAATTGCCCAGTACAAGCAATTAGCGGTGTTGTTGGTAAAGAACCATTCCATATCGACCAATCCAAGTGTGTGAAATGTGGACTTTGTATGTCTAACTGCCACTTTGGTGCCGTCGAAAAGAAATAGGAGGACTATAAAGATGGCCTTAGTCAATATTAAAATTGAAGGTAAATCCTACCAAGTCGATAGTTCTTTAACTGTCTTAGAAGCTTGTCGTAAGTGTGGATATAATATTCCATCTTTATGTAGCTTCCATAATGGAAGATGCTCACTTGCTTCTTGCCGTGTCTGTTTAGTGGAAGTTGTTGGTGCTAGGGGCCTAGTTGCTTCTTGTGCTGCTCCAGTCACTGAAGGCATGGAAATCATTATTTCCAGCCAAAAAGCAACTGATGCCCGACGTAATAGCGTCGAGCTCATTCTTTCCAACCACCAAAAGAACTGTTTACAATGTCCAAAAAACGGACAATGTGAACTTCTTGAAGTTAGTAAAATGGTTGGAGCTCGTGATGGTAAATTTATCGGTGAGCAAACCGAAGCTACAATTGACGAAGTTGCTCCAGGCATCATCCGCAATAGCGGAAAATGTATTCTCTGTGGACGTTGTATTGAAACATGTAAACAGCTCCAAGGTATTGGTGTCTTAGGTTTCGAAAAACGTGGTTTCAAAACAATCGTTGCTCCAGCAGAGAACCGTAGCTTTGCTAACTCTCCATGTATGCAATGTGGTCAATGTGTCCTTGTCTGCCCAACTGGCGCACTCATGGAACACGATGAAATCCACCTTGTTGATGAAGCGAAACGTCAAGGCAAATTTATCGTTTGCCAAGTCGCTCCAGCTGTTCGTTCAGCTATTGCTGAAGAATTCGGAGAAAAGGTTGGAACAAATGGCACAAAGAAAATGATTGCCGCTCTCCATCGACTCGGCTTCAACCGTGTCTTTGACGTCAACTTCGGTGCTGATCTCACCATCATGGAAGAAGGTTATGAACTTTTACACCGTATTAAAAACGGTGGAGTCCTCCCACAAATCACCTCTTGTTCACCAGGATGGATTAACTATATGGAATACTTCTATCCAGAAGTCATCCCAAATATGTC
>CAMGZN010000035.1 GCA_946183335.1 uncultured Caryophanales bacterium
ATGTTAATTCTCCACTATTTGGCGTTAAAATATCGATAAATTTTGCATATTTTTTGATACCTAATTTACATGGAGCTGGGTTAATAACAGTACGCATTTTCTTTCTTTTTGCGACCTCAAGTGCATAACCAATTAAATCTAGATCATTCTCCAGTTGAGAAAGGAAAATGTCACCTTTTTGAGCGCTTCTTAAAAAGTCATCAACGTCACCTTTCGTGAGTTTTAGATTCGCACCTAAATCAAGAATGATGCGGTTATCTTTCTTATATAAAACAATCATCGCGATTCCGCTTGAAACACCTTTAATTGGTTTAATGTGACTCACATCAACTCCGTTTTCTTTTAAGGAGTTAAACATACGCTCGCCAAAAGAATCATAACCAATCGCACCAAGCATCTTCACTTTTGCGCCAAGCTTAGCTGCAGCAATTGCTTGGTTTAAACCTTTACCACCTGGACAAGTGGAAAAGTTTGATCCCGTGACAGTTTCACCTTTTACTGGAATTTTGTCTGTTTCAATCGCAAGGTCCATATTTAATGAACCTAAAACATAAATCGTCCTCATTTAGAATACCTCTTTAATCCTTTTTCGACTTCGTTCCAGTATTCTTTGACATTTATGTCAACAGCGACATAAGCGTTATGTGGTTGATGTAGATAATCAAATTGATCACAGTTCGTGCGTCCATAAGAAGGTCCACCAGTAACATCAATCACGACATTCATCTTCTTAAACGTAAATACTTTTGGATTTAGTAAAGAAATAATTGTTGCTGGATCATGAAGTGGAGCACCAGAATGCCCAAAGATTTTTAGTTGGTTTTCATTAAACACTTTCATCAAGCGGATAAATAATTCTCCCGCCTTATTATGAATTTTCGACATTCTCTTCATTACATTAGGAAGAACTAGGGCCTTTCTAGTGACATCTAGTCCAAGCATATAGACATCTAATCCAGAATTAAAAACAATATCTGCCGCTTCAGGATCACAAAGGATATTAAACTCTGCGGCCGGAGAGACATTTCCATATCCGATTGAACCACCCATTAAGACAATGGATTTAATGTTCTTTTTGACTTCTGGATACTTGACTAATAACTCCGCGATATTGGTTAATGGACCAGTTGGAACAAGTGTCACATCTTCATTTTTATCAAGAAGAGATTTCATTAATTCAACCGCGTTTTGCTGGTGATATTTGATTTTTAACGGGGAAAATGGAAAACCATCTAAACCTGTTTCTCCATGAATTGCAGCGCAAGTCATCGGAGCTCTTTTTAATGGTTTTCCCGAGCCCAAAGCAACTGGGACATCAAGGTCTAAATATTGAACTAAATTTATAGTATTATTCCCGGTTTTCTCAAGTGTTTGATTACCGGCTTCAACACAGATTCCAAGAATCTCTAAAGATGAGGCACGACCAGCCAGCATAATCGCAATCGCATCATCGTGTCCTGGATCACAATCTAAAATAATTTTTCGTTTATCCATTATTTCTTTATCTTATCCCAATACTCTTTAATGGCTTGCTCGTATTTATTATCTCCATAGTGATAATAGGTTTCATCCTTTAAATCATCTGGAAGATATTGTTGTTTCACCCAGTGGTGTTTGTAGTCGTGTGGATATTTATAGTGTTGGCCTTTGACCTTCGCGTCAGCTCCATCGTAATGGGTGTTTTGAAGAGCACGAGGCACTCCAACACCTTTTCCTTTCTTAATATCCGCTTGAGCTTTCCAATAGGCCGCTGGTGCAGAATTCGATTTTGGAGCAGTCGCAATTAAGACTGCAGCATTCGCTAAAGGAAGATAAGCTTCTGGCATACCAAGTTGAAGCGCGGTATCCACTGCCGCCTTCACAATTGGAATAATTTGAGGATAGGCAAGACCAACATCTTCGTTTGCACTACATAACAGTCTTCTTGACGCGGCGATTATGTCGCCGGCCTCAAGCATCTTCGCTAAATAATAAATCGCAGCATCTGGATCAGAACCTCTTAATGATTTCATTAACGCAGAGAGATTATCGTAATGATTATCTTCACTACGGTCATAAGAGATGTTTCCTCGAATCGCGACTTGATCAACAATGTCACGGGTAATTTTATTGCTGCCCTTCTTCACCGCATAACGGACAAAATCAAAGTTATTTAATGCTTTACGCATATCTCCGTTACCGGATAAAGCGAGATACTGTAAGGCGTCTTCTTCAAAGACTAATCCATATTGTTCTGCAGCTTTCGTTAAACCAATACGAATATCTTTCGTTGATAATGGTTTAAACTCAAAAACGGTACATCTGCTTAATAAAGCAGGATAAATATAGAAGAATGGATTTTCTGTAGTAGAGGCAATTAATGTAATGTCACCTTTTTCAACAAACTCTAATAAAGATTGTTGTTGCTTCTTGTTTAAGTATTGGATTTCATCTAAATAAAGAAGGATTCCATTCTGAGTTAAGACAGAATTAATATTCGCGATAATTTGTTTAATATCATCCGTAGACGCGGTTGTGCCATTTAGTTTATATAAAGACATGTTTGTCTTCTCTGCGATGATATTCGCGACTGTGGTCTTTCCAACCCCTGGAGGACCATAAAAGATCATATTTGGAATATGGTTAGAAGAAACGACTTTTCTAAAAGCCATTCCTTTGCCTAGTAAATGTTGTTGACCTAAAACATCATCAAATGATTTTGGTCTTAATAAATCAGCGAGTGGTTGTTGCATAATAGAATTATAAATTAACTTTATATGCAAAGCAATTTAAAGTTAATATGTAATTTGTGCTTGGCTTTAAGAAATATCGGTTCCGAAAATAAATAAAAGAAAAAACATCGTTTCCGATGTCTTTTTGCCAAGCAGGACAGCTTTATATTAAGGAAGCGACTGAACGCTAGAGGTCATCTATTAGCTCCCACCTGCATCGCCTAACACTCTATGGCTAGAATGGGCCGTGGTCGTCAGCTGGATTTCCACCTTTGGCAATTTTATAATAGTAAATTTTTAAGTCACAATCAACGCCTATTTTTTGTTAAGTATATAGTGATGATAGATTCAGTTGAATCTGGATTACATTGAGTAACAATTTTTAAGTATTTAACATTTTCATGTTTTTTGCCTCTTCTACCAATATAGATTTTCCCTTTTCTATTATCGTGATCACTTACAAGAGATTTTGGGTTTTTAAGAATTGATGGAATAACTTTTATATCGGAAACATGTAAGTGATGGCTTTTAACAGCGATATGCTCATAGATTGATTCTTTTCTCTTGTTTAAATTAAACAAAATTTTTCTATCTTTAAAATTTGTGAGCGGAACAGGTAGTTCCTTCAAAGCTTTAATAATATTTAAATCAGGTTCATTCTTCTTGTTCACAATTGCGATTGTAGCACTCAATACATATTTCATCAATTAATTTGATGAAATATGTTAAAATTAAAAAAATAAAAAGGCACATAGTGCCTTTTTAAATTTTTAAAATTTCTTAGATTTTGTCGTTTGATCCAAGGACATCGACGATTTTATGTTTCACAAGTTGTTTGACATAAGCACGTCCGTCTCCGATGTATTGACGTGGATCGAAGTGGTCTGGATGAGCTTCCATGTGTTCTCTAATTCCAGCAGTCATCGCGAGACGTAAATCGGAGTCAATGTTGATCTTACAGACAGCTAATCTAGCAGCGTGACGAAGTTGTTCTTCTGGAACACCGACAGCATCTTTAAGAGCTCCGCCGTGATCATTGATGATCTTGACGTATTCTTGGTTAACAGAGGATGAACCGTGTAAAACGATTGGGAATCCTGGGAGTCTCTTTGAGACTTCTTCAAGAATATCGAATCTTAATGGAGGTGGCAGTAAGATGCCGGTCTTTGGATCACGTGTACATTGTTCTGGGCGGAACTTATAAGCACCGTGGCTTGTTCCAATAGCGATAGCTAAGCTATCAACACCGGTACGTTTGACGAATTCCTCGACTTGATCTGGGTTGGTGTAACTTTCGGCACCAAGTTCAACTTTGACATCATCTTCAATACCAGCTAAAGTACCAAGTTCAGCTTCAACAGTGACATATGGTTTGTGAGCGTGAGCGTATTCAACAACCTTACGAGTGATTTCAATGTTTTCTTCAAATGGTTTGCTTGAAGCATCGATCATGACGGATGTGAATCCACCATCGATACAATCCTTACAAATTTCGAAGTCTGCACCATGGTCTAAGTGTAAGACAATTGGTAAACCAGTGTCTTCAACTGCAGCTTCAACCATCTTACGGAGGTACACTGGTTTAGCATATTTTCTTGCACCAGCAGAAACTTGGAGAATAACTGGAGAGTTACATTCTTTCGCAGCCTCTGTGATGGCTTGAACAATTTCCATGTTGTTGCAGTTAAAAGCACCAATGGCATAGCCTTCTTTATAGGCTTTTTCAAATAATTCTTTAGAGTTAACTAATGGCATATTAATACCTTCTTTCTTTCACGGTTATATATTGTATCAATTAACATTGAAACCAGTTATATATTTCTTTATGAGAGTGGTTACAATGAGAAAAGAAAAACACACGCAATTTCCGTGTATTTTCTTAAAAATATTAGGGTTTTGCTGGTTATTTTATCGAAATGAAATCCGCTTTTCTTTCCTTACTAACGAGTTTAGATGGATCCTTAGCGTAACCGAGGATTGCTGCACCAACAATGCGGTTTTCCTCAGGAATCCCTAAACGAGCTTTAATCTTCATTCCTTTTGGAGTTGAGAATAATTCGTCGAATTGGTTAATCCAACATGATTGAATTTTTAAGGCGTTTGCAGCGACAAAAATGTTTTCTAAAACACATGAACAATCCTGAACACAGAACTTATCTTCTCTTGGTGCGTGTACCAAAACCACTGTGTTCGCGCCATACATACAATCACGATTAAATGTCTCTTTGGACAATTCTCTAAGTTTTTCAACTTTTGCTTTTGTACGTATGCATGTGATGTTTGCAATTTGACGGTTCATTCCGCTTGGAGCATACTTGCCTGCCTCAAGAATCTGAGTTAGTTTGCCTAAAGAGACTTTCTTTTCGGAGTATTCTCTACAGGAAACTCTACTGTTGATAATTTGAATTGCTTTATTCATATTTATCTCCTTTTTAAAATTTAAATATATTCAACTGGTAACAGATAAAGGTTCTCTCGTAATTTAAGTTTATATTTACCTTTCTGACTATTTCCGAATTCAATTAGATTTTAGACATAAACAGGTAATTTGCCAATTTGAATTAGCAAAATTCCTAACACATTTTATTTAAAAAGTAGATAATACACTCGGCGTATGATTCTGACACTAGTTATTTGTCTATTAACATTTGTCTTAGTGACTCTCTCAGTTCTTTTCTTTCCAAAGATTAGAATTGGAAAGATCTCTTTATCAACATATTGGATTGTATCCTTATTAGGCGCGATTTTATTAATTGCGCATGGATATGCACCATTCAAAGATGTTTGGAACCAATTAACAACTAATTCATCGATTAATCCATTGAAGATCCTTGTCTTATTCTTCTCGATGACAATTATCTCCATTCTTTTAGATGAATTTGGATTATTTAAATATTTAGCCCATTTAGCAACCAAAAGAGCGAAGTCGAACCAGTATGCTCTCTTCTTCGCTTTATACGCTTTAACAAGCGTTTTAACGGTGTTCACGTCGAATGATATTGTTATTCTGACGTTAACACCTTTTATTTGTTTCTTTTGCAAAAGAGCAAATATTAAAGCAATGCCGTATTTAATCGCGGAGTTCTTCGCCGCGAATACTTGGTCATTGATGTTTTTAATTGGCAATCCAACAAATATTTATCTAGCAACTGCCGCGAATATTAATTTTATTGAATATTTCAAAGTGATGGCTGTCCCAACATTAGTCGCCGGACTTGTTCAACTAGGCATTCTCTTCTTGCTTTTTAGAAAAGCTTTAAAAGAACCATTCCACGTCGAAGATGAAGAAATGGAAGTGCCAAATAAGGTTCTTCTTAGTGTTGGGGTATCAACTTTATTTGTTTGTTTAATCTTTCTAATCATTGTCCACTACATCAATTTAGAGATGTATATGATCTCTTTAGCCTGTGCATTGTTCTTGTCTTTATTTACGCTTGTTTACTTATGCGCTACAAAGAACACGCTAAAGATTTTGAAGGATTCTTATAAAAGACTTCCTTATGAATTAATTCCGTTTTTCTTAAGTATGTTTGTTGTGGTTGTTTCATTAAACCATCAAGGAATTACTGGTGAAATTTCAAAATTACTCTGTGATTCGCACGTGATTTATACGTATGGATATTCATCCTTCCTTCTTTGTAACTTAATTAACAATATTCCGATGAGTATCCTTTATTCTGGAGTCTCATCTAGTTTATCTGGATCAATGTTTTATCAAGCAACATACGCCTCAATTATCGGAAGCAATATTGGCGCATTCTTAACGCCGATAGGCGCGCTCGCAGGTATTATGTTTACTTCACTAGTGAATAAACAAAACATTCGCTTCAGCTTCCTAGATTTTATAAAGTATGGATCAATCGTTTCCATACCAACGATCACGGTTGCTCTCTTGATGTTACAACTATTTATATAATAAATAAGCCACCTACCGAAAGGTGGCTTATTAAGTAATAAAAAAAGTGGCCGACTTCTTAGCCACTAACCGTTGTATGTGGCAGGGACAAGTCCCTGCTGCACAATACACAAGTTAAGTTCCTTTTGGCTGGTGGTGCTTCTTGTTAGCAATGCGTTTAGAATTGATTTGCGCATCGATGGCCAGCTTCCTCTAGTTATTAGCTTCGAGGCTGTTTCCCTTTTCGTCATGTCCGGTACTGGATTAACGATCCCAAACTTTAACGGATCGACCAGTGATAGCAAGCTATCATTGAGGGACGTACCGATGATTAAGGAGTTACCCTTAACCCTTTGCTACCGCATTCATTAGAAGAGGCTTTTTAATTCTCTTCAGTCCCCACTCAATTCGGGGACTTGAATGACTGACGTAGTCTCAAGCTCAATAAGCCGTTTCTTCGCATCAGGTTCAAGAGTTTGTGATCCTTTTGCTATCTCCACACACTAAGTTGAGTAATGTGGATTAGGCTTTGCTTAGGCTTTTTAGTTCCTAAGCTTTTTTCTGACCTCTTCGTTTCGTGTCCGGCGGCGGATTCCTTTTTTGTATCCCGTTAAGCTTTAACTCGGGTTCCGCTGTAGCAGTGAGGCCTGCCGTTTGTGAGGGACTAAATCTCTCACAGGTCCTTGCGATCCATTAATCAAGGGATTTAACCTTGAAGCCTAACTATCAACGTTGTTTACTAGGCTGATCGTCTTACGTGAACCGAACTCTTTAGAGCCTTGCACCTTTTCGATGAGTGTTTAGCTCATCTTATCTCTGGCTTTGAGTTGATTTTAACCAGATTCGGCTCCCCTGTTAGGCGTTTCTCCTCCAGGGATCTTGTTCCTTTTATTTTTCTTTCTTCTCCTCTTCGACCGTGTCAGGCGGTGGGCTTACGCTTTTAAGTTCTAACTCAGCAACCACTGTAGCAGTGAGGATTGACCTTTGATAGACCGCAAGGATCTATCTGACCAGTGCAACCACTAAGGTCGGGACTTTACTTTAATTCCCGCCAACGCTGGATCAACTTCTTCTTTCGCGTTGGTTGTCTTATCTGGGTTTGAGATTCTTAGTAACTATCATTACTAAGTATCTCATTCAACCGTTTGACCGGCTGAATTTAAATATTATGCTCTTAATTAAAAAACATGTCAATAATTTTTTATAATATTTTTAAAATTTTTTAATATTTATACTTTTAATTACTTAGTAATTACTTTTTTTGAAAAATTTTTAAAATTGTTTATAAATAATTAAATATCTATCTATTAAATTAAATATAACACGCGACCGCGACACGCGTGAGTGCGCGTATGAAAAAAGAAAATGACCTTTTGGCCATTATTCTTCTTCCTTATCTTTGGCGGCGGTTTTTGCTTTCCTCTTTTTCTTGATACTAACTGTTGTAATTGCACTAACAGCACCAATAACTATTGCTGCAGCTGTTCCACCAGCAGCTATACCAACAACCATATTATCTTCTTTATTTAATTGTGGATTCTGAGTACCTGTTCCAGGATTATTTCCTTCGCCTTCTCCAACGCCACCTTGTCCATCATTATTATTTGGTGTTCCGTTTTCATCGTTTTGATGGATATCACCATCTACATCAGGATTCTGGTTTTCATTTTCTCCAGGTTCTTCTCCTTGTTCGCTTGATGGATCATGTATTGTTAACGCAAATTGTTCACGTGCTCCGGTTGGAAGATAGGTTAAAGTTAAGATCGTGTTTCCTGATAAAATTCCATTCAAAACCCAATTATTTCTAGAAATTAATGCAGGATTTGCAATACTAAATTCAATGTCGTTTAAACTTAAATTATTAAACTCTTCATCGAAAGTTCTTAAATCATATGATTCCCCAACATTGAACTCAATTGGGTGTGGAGTTTTAATAAGAATCCCAAATGAAGTTGTTTTTTCATTGTATGTAACTGTGACGTTTTGTTGCCCTAATTGATTCATGTTTGGTTCAGAAACGCTAAATCCTTTGTCAATAATAAAATTATCGTTTTCATCAGAATATAACACGCGAATGGTTAAACCATCATAACTAAAAGTATCACCAGGCCAGTAATATTGATTGTTCGGTAGAGAAGCTACTTCGATTCCAACAAATTGTGACGGCTGTTTTTTCCAAACTTTAATCGAATATTTAGTTGTTTTACCTTCATAAGTAATTGTTACATCTTGATATCCGTCATGACTCATGTCTGGCGACGTAACTTCAAAACCGGAATCAACATCAACATAAGTGTTGTTGTTATAATGAAGCCGGATCGTTAAACCATCATACTCAAAATCATCTCCAATAATAAATTCATGCTTTGGTAGCTGAACAATTGCTATAGATATCAGTTTCTTTTGAGAAACCACCACACTTGTTGTTCCGGAGATTCCATTAGGTGCAGTTACAGTTAACTCGGCCTCCCCCGGAGCCAACGCCTTAATAATATTTCCATTAACAATTTCAAGAACATCATCATCTTCTGGGCGTATCGAATAAACGGCCACTCCTTTATCTTCTGACGTAAGAAATGGTCGATAATTCCATTGAGGATAAATAGAAACTCCTTCAATTAATTCAATTTGATCTTCGACAAAGTCGATTCCTTTTACCTCTAACTCCATTTGTACAAATGGCTTGCTATCATTGCCCTTCCATCCCCAAAAAATGATTTCAGAATCGTTCATATCCATTGGATATACTTCGTTCTCATTTGGTTTCCAATTAGGATCTTCGTTATATTGGGAATAATAAAGAGGATACTTTCGATATTCGGTGTTTGAATATGCATTAAAGCTAAGTTGCTTTGCATGTGGAATATTAACCTCTTCCGAACTATCAAAATCCTTATAGAAAATATAAGTTTCAAAACCGTCTTCTGCATTCCCGATTGAGAATGCAACATCACCGTTTTCGGAAAATATAATCTGATTCGAACTGCCTTGAGGCCTAATGGCAACTTCGCGCATATTTTGGTCGCTGAACTCGAAGTCCCAATAACAATTAGAGCTACTCCTTAATCCGAGCTCGTTTGGGTTAGATGGATAGTTGGATAAGTAATAAGTAATACTTTGCTCCCAAATTTGATAATGTGTCCCGTCATTATCTTCGTTTTTGCTCGTTGAGTTAAAGACGGACATGTTAGGAGCAAAGAATTTTTCGAAAGAATATGATTTATTTTTCGAATTGTATTCCAAATCAATTTCCAAACCTTCAAGAGAATCAGGTTCGGTAACTTTATCCATGACAAAGTATTGGCCCGCATCATTTTTTGCGACAATGCAAAAATCATAATGATTAGGCTCAAGGATATTAGATACATTTTGATTACTTCCTAATGAACGGAAATAGTTTTTAGTAATATACTGATTATCAATAATTGAAGTATCTCCAGTAAATGTTAATCGAAGAGGGAGATTCTGAGTTGATATTTTACCAGCTTTAATGTTGTTACTTTTTTCGATTATTCCAAAATTACTTGTATAGCCAAG
>CAMGZN010000036.1 GCA_946183335.1 uncultured Caryophanales bacterium
CTCGTTTAAGATCACCTCTTCTTGAAAGAGATTTTCTTTTGTTGAAACTAGTTTTCCAACATCAATTTTCATTGACGTAATTTAGCTCCAAACTTAACGATAACAGCTTGTTTAATCTTTTCTTCAACTTGAGAAAGTTCTTGTTCGTTAAGAGTCTTTTCAAATGATTCAATAGAGACAGAAAGAGCTAATGAATAGAAACCTTCTTCAATGTGTTCTCCGTGATAAACGTCGAAGACATGAACGTCTCTAATTAGGGTCTTATCAACTTTGCGAATCTCAGCAATTACTTCTTTAGAAGTAACATTATTAGCTAAGACGAAAGCAAAGTCTCTTGAGACACTTGGATAGCGGGAGATTTGTTCCATCACGACAGGAGATGTTTTAGTTGCAAAGATTGCGCCTAAATCCATTTCCAGAGCAATAACTTTATCTTTACCAAATCCATATTCTTTGGAGATGATTGGATGGAGTTCACCAAAGATAGCGACAACTTTTCCATCAACTTTCACCACTGCGGATTTTCCAGGATGAAATTCTTTTTCATTTGCACGTTCAAATTGAGCACGTTTTCCATCAATGTGATAAAGCCCAAGAACTTGTTCAACAAGACCTTTCATATGGTAGAAGCTATATTCTTCACCACTGACATAGTGTTTTCTTAAGTCATTACCAGATAGAACAATCGCTAAATGGATTTGTTTCTTTTGGTTTTGACCATAAAGATCACTAACTTCGAAGATGGAGACGTTCTCATTACCATGGTTCTTGTTATAAAGAAGCGTATTTAAAACACTTGGTAAGAGATTTGTACGAACATACTCGTGTTCATCAGTTAATGGATTCATCACTTTGTATGGTTCAGCTTTGTTTAAAATTGCGAAAGATTTCACTTCTTTCTCTCTAATGAGAGAATAAGAAATGATTTCATCTAATCCAACGCCTCTAAGATATGAACGAACAGACCTCTTATTTTGTAGGTCTGGTTCAAGTCCACCTAAGGAAACTTGGACAAATGGAAGCTTACTTTCAATGTGTTCGAATCCTAAGATACGAATGACTTCCTCTGATAAATCAGCGGCTTCACCAATGTCGATTCTAGAACCTGGAATATGACAAACAATTTCATTTCCTTTTTCTTCGACTTTGATGAATGCTGATTCTAATGCTTTCTTAATTTCTTCATTCTTAAATGAAGTACCAAGACGATTATTAATAAATTCATATGAAGACTTAATCACTTTTTCTTCATATTTCTTTTCAAGATATGTGGAGACTGGTCCAACTTCTTTAGCGTCGGCTAAGGAGAGCAAGAGATCAGCAGTTAAATCCATTACATAGTTATATTGGTTTGGATTAATACCTTTAACGAATCTTTGAGAGGAATCGCTGGAAAGATTTAATCTAATTGATGTACGACGAATTGATGCATAATCAAAGTTTGCGGCCTCAATAACAACGTTTTTGGTCTTTTCATCAACCGCGCATTCAAGTGCGCCCATGACGCCACCAAGGCACATCACTTTACCACCTGATGTGATACAGACATCGCCATCTTGAAGTGCATAACTCTTTTCATCTAAAGCGACGAAATTGCCTGGACAGTTGTCTCTGACAATTAATTCTTTCTTTGGAAGCTTATCAAGGTCATACATATGCAATGGTTGACCAGTGAGAAGCATAATGTAGTTTCCAATATCAACAATGTTATTGATCGAACGAATTCCAGAGGCCATTAAGACATCTTTCATCCATTTTGGAGATTCTTTTGTGACGATGCCTCTCACAACACGACTAGAAAATTGAGAACATCGTGGAGTTTCACTACTAACTGGGCAAACTTCATTAGAGTTTTCCTTAACTTCTACTTCAGGAAGTTTAGCTTTACGTCCAAAGAGAGTTTCAACTTCTTTGGCGACATTTAAGACTGCATACATATCACTTCTATTCGCGAGAAGCTTGAGGTCTAAGACAGTATCATCAAGGCCTAAAAGATGTAAAACATCTTCACGTCCAACTTCTGCATCACTTGGAAGTTCTTCAATACCTTTAGTTTGTTCTTCCTTGAGATACTTTCCATCAACACCAAGTTCAAGAAGCGAACAGCACATTCCTTCGGATTCGTGTCCGCGGACTTTTCCTTTATGGATTACTCCACCTGGAAGTTCAGCGCCATCAGTCGCAACAATGACTTTCAGACCTTTTCTCACATTTGGTGCGCCACAAACGATGTGGAGAACACCAAACTTTGGACCACAATTTACTGTGGTTAGATGAAGATGGTCACTATCAGGCATATTCTCACAAGTGAGAACTTCACCAACGACAAGCTTAGTTCCTTGACCAAGTTTTTCAATCGATTCAACTTCAACGCCGGCAAAGGTAAAGCGATGCGCGATTTCTTCTGGAGTTAAACCATTTAAATCAACGAATTTTGAGACAAAATTTAATGAAACTTTCATTGCTTAATCCTCCTTAACGACGTTTGAATTGTTCGATAAATCGAACATCACCTTGATAGATCTTACGGATGTCGTCGATTTTGTATCTGAGCATCGCGACACGTTCAATACCAATACCAAAGGCAAATCCAGACACTTTTTCTGGATCATATCCACTCATTCTTAAAACGTTTGGATGAACCATTCCAGCACCTAGGATTTCAATAAATCCGGTACCTTTGCAGGTTGAGCAACCTTTACCACCACAGTTCATGCAGGAAATATCCACTTCCACGCTTGGTTCAGTGAATGGGAAATAGGAGCCACGGAATCTCACTTCACGTTTCTCTCCAAACATCTTTTTTACGAAGAGTTCGAGTGTGGCTTTTAAGTTGGCTAGGCTAATGCCTGGGCCAACGACGAGTCCTTCTACTTGTCCGAATTGATGAGAATGCGTCACATCATCGTCATCTCGACGGAAACATTTTCCCGGACAAATCATCATTAATGGCTTGCCATTTTTCTCATCCATCGCGTGAGCTTGTTCTGGGGAGGTATGTGTTCTTAATAGAGTTCTAGGATCAATATAGAAACTATCCTGCATTTCACGCGCTGGGTGAGACTCAGGAATATTCATTCGTTGGAAGTTATATTCATCACTTTCGACATCTGGTCCTTCTTTAACTTCGTATCCCATGGAAACAAAGATGTCCATGATTTCATCTTGGACAAGATAGAATGGATTAATGCCTCCAACTTCATAGTTTACTGATGGTAAAGAGATATCAATTTGTTCCTTTTGGAGTTTCTTCTCTAAGATCTTCTGGTTGATTTCATCAGCTTTCTTTTGGAAAGCTTCTTGGACGGCATTTCGAGCGTTATTGACACTTTGACCGAACTTAGCTTTCTCTTCCCCAGCAAGTTCTTTAATGTGGCTCATGAGGCCGTTTAACTCGCTTTTCTTAGAAAGAAACTTCTCTTGGAAAGATTTTAAAGATGATTCATCTGAAATATTTTCAGATTCCTTGAGAATTCTTTGTTTAATCTCTTCCACTTGATCAAATAGATTCATACACATTTGACCTCCTTTAAATAAAAATAAATGGTCCACTAGGAACGAGTTTCCCCGTGGTGCCATCCTTCTTCAATATCTTAAATATTGCTCTATGTCCGTAACGAGAACGACGCTAGTCATTACAACTAGATGCTCCAAGGTGAATTCCCTGACCTTTTAAACTTGTGGGTTCCACTATTCCACATTCCCTATTTTAAATGGTTAATTCAGGTACTACTTCTCTTCTACGCAATAAACATTATAACGCGTATAAGCGAAGAATAACAAGAGTTATTGTGCCTAAAAAGACACAATAAAAGACCCATCTCCATAATGGAAACGGGTCTTTTGAACTCTAACTACGTTAGAGATTTAGAGTTGTTATTAGTTAGAGGCTGGTGCGTAAACAACAACAAAGTTGGTAATAAAGATTTTACCTTGACCACTAGAAGTGGAACCACCAACTGTAAACGTAGCGCTTTGAGCGTTAATTTCAACAGCTGTTCCACTTGTGATGGCGTTTCCGTCATAACTTAATGTACCACCATTTTGAATATTAAATGTTAATGTGACACTTGTAATGACATAACCATCAGGAGCAGCAATGGTCATTGTTCCGCTTTCACTACCGAATAAACGATATTGGTGAGCACCGCTTGTAGCAACAAAGTACTTACCATTATTCGTTCCTTCGGAAGCAGTAACAGTAATCTTTTCATCAAGGTTGAATGACTTGTGAACTGTATCTGCAGTCCAGCCAAGAGTTGAAGCTAATGCTTCAACAGTTGTATCAATAGTAACTGGATCACCAGATGGGCTTGGTGGAACTGGTGTGGAGTTTTCGACAAAGTCGATAACCCAGTAATAACCTTCATTTCCAGATTCATCTTCTGGATAGTATTCGAAGGCAACTTTAACGTAGCCAGCGCCATCTGCAGAATCCTTTTTATAGTAGGCATCAACACCAGAGCCAACTTTTGTCCATCCATCAGCGGATGTAAGAATGGTATCAAATTGAGCTAAATCATCTGCTGTGTACAATGAATAACCTTCGAAAGCGTGTGTTGATTCGCCTGCGAAAAGTTGTCCAAGGTATGGTGGGACAACATCGTGAAGAGCAGCTTTGAAAGCAGCTTCTTCAGCTTCAGTCCAACTATTAGCTTGGAATCCAAAGTAAATATAACCAGATGTTGTTAAGTAGAAATAAGCTGTTCCACTGGAAACATCCTTGGTGTAAACCTTTGTGGTTCCTTCTGTTGTTTCAACGAAACCATATTCAGAAGATGTTGCTTTAGCAACATAAGCATCGAATTGAGCTTGTGTAAACACGTCGGTTGACCAAACTTGACCAGTGTTTTCATAGTAAGTAAGATCGATACCACCTGACAAGAATGGAAGAACGACACCACCGAGCTCATCAGCAATAACTTTAAGTTCCTCTTCAGACCAATCAACTAATTGGACAGAGAATTCAATGA
Organism: uncultured Caryophanales bacterium; assembly: GCA_946183335.1. Taxonomy (GTDB): domain Bacteria; phylum Bacillota_I; class Bacilli_A; order RFN20; family CAG-826; genus Fiminaster. Next base: position 4,974 of record CAMGZN010000036.1, read on the forward strand.
CATAGCATCCATATTCTTCGTTTTGATCAGAGAAGGATACCTTAGCATGTTTGTCTTCAGAGACAACTTCAAGTGAACCTTCACCTTTTTCATCAAGTTCGCCTTGTGTATAACCTGCTGTATTTAAAGAAGTTGCATAGGCTTGAATTTCGGCCAATGTTGCTCCATAAGCGGCGATTTCTACGCCATCTTCATCAGCAACACAGGTGAAGTATCCTTTTTCATCAGCGATAGTCATTGATGGGGTTGCTGGAGCAGAAATTTCTGCAGCAGTAAAGAATGCATCAACTTGATCACCTGGTAAAGCACTGAAGTGTTCAAGTTCTGGTTGAATCTGCCAACAGATCATGTAGTCTTTACTACCATCACTGTATTCATATTCATCATACCAGACAAAGAAGCTATATTTACCGTCTTTAGCGGTAACGTGCCATGAATAGGTTTCAAGTGTTTCGCCTGTTTCTTCGTCTTCATCAAAGACTTTTTCAACGTCGAATAATTCACCGGCTTTTAATTCGTCAGCATAATCATCAACGTCCTTTTGTGCGAATGTTCCTTCGCCAACATAATAGCCATTGACAAGGGCTGATCCATCGAATTCATCAAGGTAGAAGATGACATCTTCATTGACATAAATTGGGAATTCTTGTGGATCTTCACGAACTTCTTCGATATAAGAAACAACTTTTTCACTTGGGAATGCATCAAATGATGCAGCCTTTACGCTAATATAGAAGAATCCACCATTTGTAAAGTAACCAGCATGGAGTTCTAATTTATATTGAGCATGCGTAAAGACATCGAAACCATAGGAATCTGTACCGGCCCACTCCCAATCCGCACTAGCTTCTAATGCGTTTAGGTAAGCTGTACCTTGATTTTCTGTGATTGCATAAATATCAACAGAAATATCGGCAACAGAACCATAGTAGTTTCCAAAAGCACGATTCATTGACCAATAGTAGGCGTCACTGTCATCAACTTCATAAAATGAAACATCGGTATCAAATGCTGGGATGGACACTTCGGCTTCCCAATCATGTCCGGCATATGCAGCAATCATCGAAGCATACCCGTCTAAGTCATCACCGAAATCACTCCATTCATATGCATATGGGTCAGAACCTTGAACGAGGAATGTCCCGGTTCCATCAGAAGAAATTTCATCGTTTTCTTCATCTAAACCACAGACGAGAAGTTTAACGTGTTTAATAGCGCCTTCAACTTGAATTTCGATTTCACCGATATAAGCATAAACTTCGGAGCTCGATGCCTTTTTCATATTAAATTCGGCTGGAATAAGAGCTAAATATTCATCAATTAAAGCTGTTGATGAAGTACCGCCGGAGTAAGAAACACCAACGCCTTGTGTAAAGGCTTGAAGTTTCATGTCTTCGTGGTGACCTTCGAAATATGGAATTTCATATCCATACAATGAAGAAGCAAAAATTGCTTGTTCTTCAGCTGACCATTTAGAAACTGGAGCAGCTGGATTAACTGTTAAACTAACTGAATCAGTTTTATTACCGTCAACAGTTGTAACGGTAAGAGTTGTTGTACCATCCTTAAGGATGTGAACGAGACCAGCGTTAGAAACAGTCGCGACAGTTGGATCAGATGATGCCCATTGTACGTTCTTGTTGGTCGCGTTGCTTGGTGCAACTTCTGCAGTGACAGTGAAATCAGCATCTCCAACAGTCTTAGGCGAGACAGAGGATTTGTTTTTAATTTCAACGCCAGTAACAGAGACAACCGCTGGACCTGGTTGAGATGAACCGCCTGGAGTTACACTTGAACCTCCTGGAGTTACACTTGAACCACCTGGAATACCAGAGGTTGGATTTCCGCTCGTGTTTGAACCCGGAACAACCGAAGTAACTTCCGCAGAAGATGATTTTTTCTTTTTCTTCGTTGTCTTGCCCAATGTACAAGCACTTAACACAATTGCGCTCACGCAAAGTGTAGCGATTAGGAATTGACTTTTCTTCATAATCAATTTCTCCTTTCTTTGCGCATATTATATATTTAACACTCACACACGTAAAGAAAAAAAATCACTTTTTCCCAGTGAATCTTTATTACGTGGCTGATTTTTAAAAACTATTATTGTTTTGAAAAATAATGCATGACGATGCCTGCGGCTACGCCTACATTGAGTGATTCAATAGAAGAGATTTCAATACGAATGCGAGCATCAGATTTCTTTAATAAATCTTCGCTTACACCGCGGGATTCGTTACCAAGAATTAAGATGTGTTTTGGGTTTGGTTTGAAGGAATCTAAATCAGCAGATCCTTTAATCTCTGTCGAGATGATTTGGTAGCCTTCTTTTTGAAGTTTTGATAAATCAAACTTCTCATGAATATTTAGTTTAAAGATTGCTCCTTGGGAGGCTTGAATAGCTTTTTCATTGTGTGGAGAACAACAATGTTTTGTGAGCAAAATATCTCTATAGCCAAATGCTAAAGCGGTTCTAAAAATGGTTCCTAAATTGCCTGGGTCTGAGACGTCATCTAAAAGCAAAACTTTATCAGAGGAAATTGGCTTTTCTTTGTTAATTTTGCAAACAGCGATAATATCCTGTGGATTCATTGAAAAAGCAATCTTACGAATAATTTCTTCATTTGCTAAAAATTGTTGAACTTTTTTTGGTAAATCTTTTCTTTCTTTGAGTGTATAGACCTCTAAAACAGCGTCATTTTCTAGTGCCATTTCAAGAAGGTGTTCGCCTTCTACAAGGAATTTTTGCTCTTTGTTACGAAAAGATTGTTGATGAAGTTTCAAACAATATTTAATCTTGGAGTTTTGCTTTGACGTGATTTCCTGAATCATAGGTAGACCTTTTGACGAAGTTTCTTCTTTAATAAGTAGTAATCCGGACAATATTTTAACACACAGGAGTAAAAACCTCTCTGGTGATTACGATAGAATTCGTGAGCAAGTTCATGCACCACCACCGAATCAATGATTTGGAATGAAAAATGAACTAGATCAATTTGGAAGTGAAGTCGATGAGTCTTTTGAGAATTAGATCCATATCTAGTTTTCATCTTTTTAACTGAGATTTTATATGGTTTTTTGATTCCCATTAATTCCTCATATTTTCGAACACTTTGTTCTAAATATTTCACCAGCAATTTACGGAGATTTTTCACTAAATCCTCATCATTCTTAGAAAATACAGTGTTATCTTCTATCCGAAATTTGTCGGAGATTTTTAATTCATATCGCGTTCCAAATAGAAAAATATAACCTTCTTCAATAGAATAATGTTTTTGGTCTTCTTTCTTAAGTTTTTTAATTAATCGTGGTCCAGATTTCTCTACAAAATCGAGGATTCTTTTCTTTGAGGTTAAGGATGGACAAGTCACAAAAAAGGCTCCATCTTTAAATCTAAGATAAGCGTTTCTTTGATATTTAGAGGTGACGAAAACTTGGTATTTTTGACCTTCAATTTCAACTTCAAAGAGATTTGTTTTCATATTTCTTAAATATTCTACACTATTGTTATTCTTATGTAATAAAATATCTCCATGGAAAAGATTCTGATTAGTGCATGTCTAGTTGGTGACAAAGTAAACTACGAAGGCAAAGCAAATGCTTGCCCTCAACTAGATTTATTAAAAGAAAAATACGAACTTCTCGTTTTCTGTCCAGAAGTTGAAGGGGGATTAAAAATCCCACGTCTTCCAAACGAGATTAGAGATGATCGAGTTGTTCGCAAAGATGGAAAAGATGTGACCAGAGAATTTAACGAAGGCGCACACAAAGCTCTTCAACTCTGTAAATACCTTGGAATTACCAAAGCTGTTCTCAAAGAGAACTCTCCAAGTTGTGGAACACATAAGATTCATAACGGATACTTCACCGGAGTGAAGAAAAACGGTATGGGTGTGACAGCAAAACTTCTCAAAGAAAACGGTATCGCTGTCTACTCTGAAAACGAAATTGATCAATTGTTATAAATAAGAAAAAAGTCCGATTGATTCGGGCTTTTCTTTTAATAATTTGTTTCTTGACGATGATAATTTACCGCTAATTTTGATTTATATGCACGAACAATATCATCAGCGTTTGAGCCAAGGTCCACTGCAAGATTAAGATACTTCTGGAAGCAATCTTCGTAGGCTTCTAATGTGTAGTCATTAAGAAGTCTTGTTGCCGCTTGATATAAATGATGGAATTGGAGAGTTAAGTCTTCACCAGTTCCTTTTAATTCATATTTATATTTACGCGCATGTAATGGAATTCCAAGTGATAATAAGAAATGTAATCCATCCGCATATTCATCCATGACAATCTCTTTTGCGCTTGGGCCTTTGTTAGACCAATACTTGAAGCAGCGTGTTTCATTCGCAAGTTCACCAAGTTCAACAATTAAGGCTAAAAGCCTTCTTGAATGAGTAGACTCGTAAGTCACACCATGTTTATCCGCAATATCTTGGTCTAAACCAGCTTGAAGTTGATAAAGTTCTTCTAAATTGATTTCCATTATTTGCTCTCCAACTTATCTAAGTGCCAAATATCA
>CAMGZN010000037.1 GCA_946183335.1 uncultured Caryophanales bacterium
AACAAAAGAGATTCCTTAAGGAATCTTTTTTATTTGTCCAAAGAGAAGAAAAAGATTTATAATATGTTGTATGAATAAGAACACCTTCTTAAAACTGGCGCATTTATTTAATGCGAATGGTTTTCGTCTCTACATGGTTGGTGGAACAACACGTGATTATCTTTTAGATAAAGATGTTTTAGATTATGACTTTGTGACAGACGCCACACCAGAGGAGATGAAGAAATTTCTTCCAGATGCAAACTATCGATTTGCGAAGTTTGGAACAGTTCGTGTTAAAGATGATGATATTAAAGTTGATATCGCGACCATGCGCGTAGAAGGTGAATATTTAGATTATCGTCATCCAAGTAGTGTTACTTATGTAAAATCCCTTAAAGAAGATTATGTTCGTCGTGATTTTACGATTAACGCGATTTATATTGATGAGAAGTTCAACGTGATTGACTACTGTAATGGTTTAGATGATTTAGAGAACAAAGTTCTCCGTTTCATTGGTGATCCAGTGAAACGGATTAAAGAAGATCCACTTCGTATTCTAAGAGCAGAACGCTTCCAAAAGAAACTTGGATTCACAGTTGAAAAAGAAACCAAAGCTGCTCTTAAAAAATATCATTATCTTTTAGAGGAATTAAATCCTCAAAAGGTGATTGAAGAACTTCATAAATTAGAAATTGAATAAAAATTTTCTAAAAAATCTCCGACTCTTGCTGGGGATTTTTTATTTACTTAAAATTTCCTCTTTATTTTTTAAAATAAATAAGTAAAAATTATGAACACTTATGTCAGGCGAACAAATGGAAGCCTTAGACTTCCGATACTTATTACTTGAATATTATAAGAAGCTCGGAATTAAAGAAAACGAACTCTCTGTTTTACTCATGCTTGACCACCTTCTTGGACAAAAGAACTACTTAGTTACTCCAGATTTAATCGCAACCAAGATGAATTTTAATGCGAAAGAACTTGATGCTTTGTATGTTTCTTTAATGTCTCGTGGTTTCATCACTTTGGAAACTGGAAGAAAAACAAAGATTTCATTAAAACCTCTTCGTAAAAAACTCTATGAAGCCTTTGAAGACGCTTTAGTGAAGGAAAACCAAATTTCTCGTAATCCAGAAAAGTCGAAAGAATTCAAAAGACTCAAAGAAGTTTATGAAGCCCAACTTGCTCGTCCACTTCTTCCAATCGAAACAAACATGATTGGCGAATGGATCTCCCAAGATATCCCAGAAGAAGAAATTGTCGAAGCTTTACGTGAGTGTCTTTCGAAAGGCAAAAAGACCTTTCCAGAAATTGATAAAGTTTTATTCCAATGGAAAGCCAAAAAAGATTTAGAAAATAATGGTGTTACCGGAAACAATAAAGACTGGGATGAAGACATCGAAAAAGCAATGAAAATTGCGAAAACCAAGTGGATTAATAACTAGTCACTTAACCAAGAATTGCTGGTGAAATCCTTAAGAATTGCGGTGGATTTCATCAACATATGATAAGTAATCTAAACGAGGCGAAAAGCCTCTTTTTATTTCTCTTCCAATCTCTTCAAAACAAGATACTGGAATCGACTTTCTTTCTTCGTTATTTTTAAACTCAATTACCTGCTTTGCCTCAACAATAAAAGTGCGTTGAAGTTTCGCGAATTCCACGATGAAAAATGCGAGTCCTCCAAGTTTGATTACATTGGAAAGATGTTCGAATTGTTTCTTTGTAATATTACTCAATGGAAAAGATGTTTTGCTTTGAGTAGATTTAGCCTCGATGTCGATGTATCGACCTTGATAAACTCCATTAAAGTCAGTTGTTGATTTCTCTGAAAAGTAGGCCTCGGTAATCCTTGGACCTTTTTCATAATCAACTTTAACCACTTGAATCGGAGTTGGGCGTTTATAAATTAACGCCATATTGTTTCTTAAATAATATTCATTTGACTGAATGATATCTTCTTCAAGAGCCATTCCTCGGTTCGCCGAGGAAAAAGAAAAAGCAACTTTGTTGCTTGAAACTTTAGTTTGAGATTTTTTGTAAGTTAAACCGTTTGAATATTTGATCATTGTAGCGCTTCCTCAATCATTTTAGAAAAGTCTGCTGGGGAAACGGATTTTTCTTCTAATAATTGAAGAATGAGCTGATGAACTGGTTCTGGAAGATGCCTCATTTGTCCAAGAACCTTACGGTATTCACGTGACAAAATGTCACGATGTTTAATCATTGCGTCGTATAAGTACACAAGATTTAGTGTGTCAGCGAGCGCGTTATGTTGTTGACCTCGGAAATCGATGTTGAAGACTTTAAGCATATTCGCGAGGGACAAAGTGTTACCATTTTCGTCTCGAACGTATTGAGACATAAATTCAGCAAAGTCGAAACTATGTTTAATCATAAATTGGACATCTTCCTTATTAACGTCCATGTTGTAGGCGAGCGATTGAGCCATAATGCGTTGGTCATGATTTCCGAATGTCACAAAAAGACATTTCGTGAAACTTCTTCCCATGTAGCGTTTTAATGTTTCAACAGCTTTGCGGAAGCTTACGCCATCCTTCTTGACTTGAGCTTCAGTGATGCCGGTTAAATCAGTGACAACTTTACCAATTCTGTTTTTTGGTTTTACCAAAGTATAGTAACCCTTGTAGATTCGTTTGACCGTGTGGTCTTTACGAATATCAACCTTAATTGCGCCGATAGCGATCATTTCATGCGAAAACTGTGTTCCCTCTAAGTCGAGGAAGCAGAGAGTTTTACGTTTTTGAAGAATCTTATCTAGCGCTTTCACAATTTGGTATTGTAGCAAATTATTTTGCTAATTAAAACAAAAACAAATTGAAAATACTTATCTGCTTTAATATAATTAAACCCGAGGTTTTTATGGCTCATACGTTGAATTATTCTTCGAAATCTTTACTTGATGTGAAGTTTGAACCTGGTCACAAAGGCTACGATGCCTTAGAAGTGGACCAAGTTCTCGATCAACTCATCGAAGATTTAAAGTTTTACGAAAAGTATTACAACGACTCGAAAAACTACATTCGTAAGTTAGAGAGTGAAGTCCAAAAACTCAAAGACAAGATTCACGCTCAAGAGATGGAAGTTGCTTCCGTGAAAAACAAATATTCTGGTATTAAACCAGGACAAAATGTCAGCGAAAACAACATCGAACTCTTGAAGAGAATCTCAAAACTGGAAGAAGCCCTTTACAAAAAGGGCGTTGACCCAGAAACAATCCGATAAAACATCCGACCTGGATAATTGCTGCGAAAGTAGAGGAAAGTCCATGCTCGCACCATCTGTGACGATGGTAGTGATTGCGCTAACGGAAAAAATAACGTTAGGTATGGTGGAGACCATAACGGCGGAGCAAAGTCTAAAACTTCGGTCATGATGGAGTTCCTTAACGTGCCACAGTGACGAAACCAATAGAAATATTGGAGTGAAACGTTGGTAAACCCCACAAGCGAGAAACCCAAATTTTGGTAGGGGAGGCTTCCAAGAAGAACTGAATTTACGGAAGCACACTTCGGTGTAGATAAATTGTTATCCTAGACAGAACATGGCTTATAGGGTCGGATACTCACTAAGGAGAAATTATGAATTTACCAAACAAGATTACGATTAGTCGAATTGCCTTAATTGTTGTGATGACTATTGGCATTTTGGTTTTAGCCTGCATTCCGAATTTCCATGTTGAACCAATCGGAAATTCACCAGTAAATCCTGTATATTTAGTGATTTGTGTGGTGTTTATTATTGCTGCATTAACTGATTTGTTAGATGGCAAAATTGCTCGTAAATATAACCTCGTTTCTGACTTTGGAAAATTCCTTGATCCAATCGCGGATAAACTCCTCAATGATGGCATCATGATTTTCCTTCTTGTCCCACAAGCTTATGCCTGGGAACAAAGAAGAGATCCGCTCATGTTAACAATTTTATTGTTCTGTGTCGTTGTTATGATTGGAAGAGACCTTGTTGTTGATGGCCTTAGACTCATTGCTGTTCGTAAAAATGTTGTCATTGCAGCAAACATTTATGGCAAGCTCAAAACCGTCTTCCAAATGGTTGCGATTCCAATGCTTTTACTCAACGATTGGCCATGGTCATATTTTGACTCTAGCTGGCCACAAGCCCTGCAAATCTCCAATATTTGCTTCTATATTGCCACAATTATGTCTGTCATTTCTGGCGTAATTTATGTTGTTCAGAACCGTCGCGTTTTTAAATAAATGAAAAAACTCTTAGAACTTTTATCTAACAAAGGTTATAGCCTCGGCAGTGTCGAGTCGATGACTGCCGGTTTATTTGCGTCTACTTTTGCTGAGACTCCGGGAGCAAGCAAAGTTTTTAAAGGTGGCTTAGTGACGTATTCCGTTGAAGAAAAAGTTAAACTTCTCGGCATTGAAGAAAACTTAATTAACTATTTTGGAGTCGTCTCGAAAGAAGTTGCTGGAGAGATGGCCTCGAAAGGTCAAAAAGTTCTTAATGTTGACGTCTGTGTTTCAATCACTGGAAACGCTGGACCAACTGCTGAACCAGGCGGCATGCCAGTTGGCAGAGCTTACGTTGGTGTGGCTTTAAAAGAGAAGAATTATGTCTTTGAACTTAACCTCAAAGGCAGAAGAAATAAAATTCGTCATGATGCCGTTCTTGCTGTGCAAGAAAAGGTTGTCGAATTGTTAAAAAAATAAAAAATTTGAAAAATTTACGAAAAATTTACGCATTTAAATAGTGAAAGGAGGAATTATTAACATGAAAAAGGAAAACTCAGTCAATACACTTGAAGAAGCGTTGAAGCTAGTTGAAAAAACTTTTGGCAAAGGCTCTGTCATTAAACTTGGGGACCGCCCAAATGTTGACGTCAATGTTATTCCATCCGGTTCACTATTAATCGATAAGGTTCTTGGTGTCGGTGGATATCCAAGAGGCCGTATTATCGAAATCTTTGGTCCAGAAAGTTCTGGCAAAACAACTTTAGCATTACATGCGATCGCCGAATGCCAAAAACTGGGCGGACAAGCTGCATTTGTCGACGCTGAACACGCAATTGATCCAAATTACGCGAAGAATTTGGGAGTGAATATTGACGATTTAATTCTTTCTCAACCAGATTCCGGTGAGCAAGCTCTTGAAATCGTCGAGATGCTTGCACAATCTGACGCATTCGACATTATTGTCGTCGACTCTGTCGCCGCCCTTGTTCCACAAGCTGAGCTTGATGGAGAAATGGGTGACCAGACTGTTGGATTACAAGCTCGCTTAATGTCGAAAGCTCTTCGTAAGATTGCGGGAATTTTAAATCACCACGAGTGTACAGTAATCTTTATTAACCAATTACGTGAAAAAGTTGGCGTAATTTATGGTAATCCTGAGACGACAACTGGTGGACGTGCTTTAAAATTCTATGCTTCTGTTCGAATTGATATTCGAAGAAGTGAAGCAATCAAAGATGGTTCTGATGTGGTTGGTAATACCGTCACAGTTAAAATTGTGAAGAATAAAGTTGCCCCACCATTTAAGAACTGTAAGGTTGATATCATCTATGGAAAAGGTATTTCTCAAACTGGTGAAATCCTTGATCTTGGTGTTGAACTAAACATCTTAAAACGCGTTGGAGCGTGGTACGAGTATGATGGAAACAGATTCGCGAATGGTCGTGAAAATGGGAAAATCTATCTCGAACAACATCCAGAACTTAAAAAAGAACTTTCCGATAAGATTAAATCTCAAATCGCTTAAGATCTATTTCGCCCTTCCACTCGAGAAGGGCTTTTTTATGTTTAATTTTGAATAATCAAATGTTATAATGCGGTTGTATCTTTCTAGAGGAAGATACTTATTACCATATATCAATTTATATTCGGCTCCCGCTGATTAACATAGATAATTTATATCTTAAGTTGTTCGGTAATAATCACATTTATTGACTGGTGATTATTTTAAAATAATCAACTAGTCTTCATATAGTTATGGAGGATAAATAGAATGGAAACTCCTATTGCCATTCTCCTAATCGTCATTGCTCTAATTGTCGGAGTTGGAATAGCTCTTTTGTTATTCTATTTTGTGCCAGTCTTTAGACGTAAAGGCGCAGAAAAGAACGCACAAAAGATTATTCGTGACGCCGAAATTAGAGGTGAACAAATTAGGAAAAATGCTCAGCTTGACGGAAAACAACTCGTCGCTGAGATGAAACAAGAAGCAGAAAGAGATATTCGTGAAAGAAAGCAAGAAATTGTTGGGCTTGAAAACAAACTCAACCAACGTGAAGCGAATATTGATCGTCGTGATGCAAATATGCTCACCAAAGAGAATGCTCTTGAAGAAAAAAATCAACTCTTAAACCGTCGCTTAAAAGAATGCGACAAGAAGGATCAACTCCTTCAAAGTAAAATCGACTCAATTCTTGAAGAATTAGAAAAAGTCGCGCAACTTTCTGTAAACGAAGCCAGAGAAGAAATCTTTGCTCGTGTGGAAAGTAAATGCGCAAAAGAAATTGCTTCCTACATTAAAAGTAAGGAAGAAGAAGCCAAAGATGAAGCTGAGAAAAACGCTCGTAACATCCTTGCTTTGGCAATTTCCAGATATTCTCAAGAAGAAGTCCAAGAACACACAGTATCAACTGTGGCACTTCCAAGTGATGAAATGAAAGGAAGAATCATCGGACGTGAAGGTCGTAATATTCGTACCTTCGAACAACTCTTAGGCGTTGATCTTATTATCGATGATACTCCAGAAGTTATTACAGTTTCCTGTTTTAACCCAATTCGTCGTCACATTGCTGCAAAAGCCCTTGATTTATTAATCAAAGACGGACGTATTCAACCAGGACGTATCGAAGAAGTTGTCGCAAAAGTCCAAGAAGAAGTCGATGCCGACATCCAGAAAGCAGGTGAAGACGCCGCGTTTAAACTTGGATTACCAAAGATTAACCGCGAACTCTTAACCTATGTTGGACGTCTTAAATATCGTACTTCCTATGGACAAAACGCTTATGATCACTCCATGGAAACAGCTTATCTTGCTGGAATCATGGCAAGTGAACTTGGTCTAGACGCAAACTTAGCTCGTAGAGCTGGTCTTCTACACGATATCGGAAAATCTGTGGACTTTGAACAAGAAGGTAGCCACGTCGAACTCGGTGCTCACTTAGCGAAAAAATATGGTGAACCAGATGTCGTCATTAACGCCATCGAATCTCACCACGACGATGTTCCAAAAACATCTGTTATTTCGCACCTCGTTCAAGCTGCGGATACTCTTAGCGCAGCTCGTCCAGGAAGTCGTAGCGAAACACTTGAAAGTTATATCAAGCGTATTGAACAACTCGAAACCATTTGTAAGAGTTTTGACGGTGTTTATCAATGCTATGCAATGCAATCTGGTCGTGAAGTCCGTGTGATGGTTATTCCAGACAAGGTTGATGATTTAACCGCGTTTAAGATGGCTCGCGACATACGTGAGAAGATTGAAAACGAAATGACTTATCCAGGACAAATCAAAGTCCAAGTTATTCGTGAATATCGTGCTGTTGAAACAGCAAAATAATTTATGCGAATCCTATTCTTTGGAGATATTGTTGGCGAAGTCGGACGTAAGGCTGTTTTAAACAATGTCGAAAAACTCGTCAAAAAGTATCAAATTGACTTTGTCATCGCTAATGGCGAAAACGCTACGCATGGTAAAGGGCTAATTGAAAGACATTATCTTGAACTGATTGATGGAGGTGTTGATTGCATTACCTTAGGTAATCACTACATGTCCAAAAATCAGATTCTTGATTATATCGACGATGCGACAGATCTAGTTCGTCCACTCAATCTCTCCAAAAGAATCGGCGGAGAAGGAAGTGTTCTCTTTGATGTTCATGGAGTTCAAATCCGTGTTACAAACATCTTAGGTGAAGCCTTTATGAATGAAGAAGTTTCTTCTCCTTATTACTCATTAAAACAACTTGTTGATTCTTGTGCTGATGAAGATTCAATCCACATAGTGGATTACCACGGAGAAGCAACAAGCGAAAAGATTGCGTTTGCCTACGCTTTTGATGGCGTAATAAGCGCGGTCGTTGGCACACACACGCATGTGCAAACAAATGACGCCCGTATTTTGGAAAATGGTACGGGCTTTATCTCTGATATCGGCATGTGTGGTGATGCCAACGGAATTCTCGGATTTGAGAAACATTCAGTGATGAATAAAACACTTTTTGGAGAGAAGTCCAAATTTGAAATTGATGTCAATGGACAACAGATGATCAATGCTGTTGTTATTGATATAGATGAATTAACCAAAAAGTGTCGAGAGATTTTCCCAGTCAAAGTCTTAGGAGAGAAAAAGCATGGCTAATAAGTGCGAATTTCATACTTTACCTGATTTAAACTTGGCTCGTAATAGGACCCAGTCTTTTTCTTTTAACTATGATGGAGTGAGTTATCCAGAATCTTTAGTTAGATACGCTCAAGGAAAGTCCTATTTTATTCATACCTATGGATGTCAAGCTAACTACCGTGACGAAGAAGTCATGGCGGGTATGCTTGAACATCTTGGATTTAAACATGCTGATGATATTTCTAGCGCTGATGTGGTGATCTTAAATACTTGTGCAGTTCGTGAGAATGCTGAACAAAAAGTATTTGGACAAATTGGTGAATTAAAAAAATTTAAAATAACCGACAAATCACGGTTGTTTTGCGTCTCTGGATGCATGGTTCAACAAAAACACATCATCGATTTCATTATTGAAAAATACAAACATATTGACCTGATTTTTGGCACGCACAACATCACTAAACTTCCTCAAATGTTAGATGAGGTTGTTCGTAAGCGAATCCGCTTAGTGGACGTTGAATCCGCACCAAGTAAGATTGAAGAAAACCTTCCATCTAAACGTCTTTCTTCATTCAAAGCATTCATTAATATTTCTTATGGATGCGATAAATTCTGCACGTACTGCATTGTTCCATATACACGTGGAAAAGAACGCAGCCGTTTAATGAAAGACATTTTAGAGGAAGCTAAGGAACTGAAAGAGCTTGGATATCAAGAAGTCACTTTACTTGGTCAAAACGTGAACGCTTATGGAAAAGATTTAAAGGATGGATCAACTTTCGCCAAACTCCTTGAAGAAGTCGCGAAAATTGGTATCCCAAGAGTTCGTTTTTTAACTTCACATCCATGGGATTTTACCGAGGATATTGTTGATGTCATCGCGAAGTACGATAACATCATGAAATACATTCATTTGCCAGTCCAATCTGGATCAAGTGAAATTCTTCATTTGATGGGAAGAAGATACGATGCCAAAAAGTATCTTTCGTTAGTAAAAATGATTCGTTCAAAAGTACCTGATGTAGCTCTTTCAACCGACATCATTGTTGGTTTCCCAAATGAAACATATGAACAATTTTTAGAGACTGTTGAACTATGCAAAAAAGTTCAATATGACTCTGCCTTTAC
>CAMGZN010000038.1 GCA_946183335.1 uncultured Caryophanales bacterium
CAAATAGTGAGTTGTGTGGGTTAACTCTAAATCCACCAACATTGACTCCGTTTAGACACATCAAAAATGGTGTTTCAAAATCGTATTCTCCCTGGTCACATTTGATATGAACATTGATTCTTTTTTTAGTAAATACTTCTTTCACTGCCACGTTATAGTAGGCAAAGCGACCAAGAATCTTCTTTTGTTTACGTGGGACAATGTAAGAAATGTCAGTGAATTGTCCAATTGCGGCAACGAAGGTCCAGTACTCATTATTTGCTTTGCAAATATCAATATCGTATACTTGCTGTTTTTCAATAACTTTAATAGCTTGTCGAATGCTTCCTTTTACGCCGAAAGATTTTCCGGAGTCATTCACGGTTCCCATTGGAATGTAGCCCATAATCGGTCGATCTTCTTTATCTAATGGGGCAATTGCAGTTACAGCGTCCTTTAAAGTTCCGTCGCCACCACAAATGATGATTGAATCAAAACCGTCCTTTTTCGCGTCTCTACAGCATTTCATTAAATCATTAACGGATTCTGTTTGGTGAGACGTTAGCTCAAAAGTCCTTGAAAGACGTTCAATAATCTTGCGATGCTTTTTAAATTTGCTCTGCAAGCCAGTTTTGTTTGAATAAAGATACAATACTTTCATTTCTTAACCTTAACAATATTTTAATTTAATTAAATTATAAATAAAAGAAAACCCTCTCAAGGATTAGCTTAAGAGGGATATCAATGGTGACCCTAGAGAGAATCGAACTCTCGATTCAACCTTGAGAGGGTTGCGTCTTAGCCGCTTGACCATAGGGCCAGTGTGATTATTTTAAACTAGTCACAGCTAAATTGATACGGCGATTTACTTCTTCTTTTCCAAGAATTTGGAGGACACAGTAAAGGTTTGGAGAATTCTTCGCGCCACAAAGAGCGACACGAATCATTTCTGCAATATCTCCAACATGTCCTTTATATTGGTCTGGTGCTTGTTTATAAATTTTGTTGGATTCAGCAAAACCATGTTTCACACCAAGCTCTTTGACTGTTGAGAACCAAACATCATTTGCAAGTGAATAATCATTTGACTCAGCAAAATCCAATAATACTTCTTTAATCACAGAAGCATCAATTGCTGGGTTGAATGGATAGCCATCTTTCACGATTTCAGCATATCTTTCTGGATAGAAGAAACCAATGATTGGATAAACTTGAGCGTAGTTGCTAA
The DNA here is from genome assembly GCA_946183335.1 of uncultured Caryophanales bacterium. Taxonomy (GTDB): domain Bacteria; phylum Bacillota_I; class Bacilli_A; order RFN20; family CAG-826; genus Fiminaster. The sequence goes on from CAMGZN010000038.1 coordinate 1,208, forward strand.
AGTCTTTTCTAGCCTTCTCTCCACCACGTTCAATATTTAGTGCTTTAACCGAGATTTGCTGGTATTTTTTCAAAAATTGATGGAGATTTGCATCGAATTTTTCCGACCAAGATAATAAGCGATTATAAAGTTCTTCAGCGCTAAATAAGGCAATAACCTCTTTACTAAAGAAGTCGAGTTTGTCTTGGTCAAAAAGAACACCATCAAGACTCATTTTTGAGAAAGAGAATTTAAAATCATCAATGTTATAAGATTTGTTTTCGGCAGTCCATTCTTCAAAGTTTGAGTTAGCAATACTCATCAAGTATGCCTTCAAAGCTTCGGCTGGATAGCCACCTTCGATAAAGTGGGAAACACTAGCTTCTGGATCTTTACGTTTTGAGAGTTTTCTCTTGTTTCCGTTATCAAGTTTCATGATGACAGGAAGATGTGCATAGCGTGGAAGCTTAAAGCCTAAAGCATCAAATAACTCTAAATGAATTGGCGCAGATGAAATCCATTCTTCGCCACGAATGACTGTTGTTGTTCTCATAAAGTGATCATCAACAGCGTGGGCAAAATGGTAGGTTGGTAATCCATCTGACTTCATAATAACAATATCGAGGTCGTTTTCCGCGATCGAAATATCTCCACGAATTTCATCATGGAAGGTAACTTTGTTATTGTGGTTGCCTAAAGAACGGAAGCGAACAACATATGGTTCGCCGTTTTTAATACGGGCTAAAGCATCACTTGGATCAATGTTACGGCAAATTGCGTAATCACCGTAATAACCAGGAATTTCTTTATTCATTTCTTGGATTTCACGTGTTTCTTCAAGCTGTTCTGCCGAGCAGAAGCATGGATAAGCACGTCCTTTAAGCATTAACTCTTTAATGCAGACGCGATAAATATGTTCACGTTCACTTTGACGATATGGACCATATTCGCCAACATCTTTTTCACCAAGATAGCCTTCTTCTGGAGCAACACCAAAGAAGGAGAGTTGACGAACAAGCTCTTCACCGCTACCTTCAATTTCACGTTTTGTATCAGTGTCTTCAAGACGCAAATAGAAAACACCTTTGGTGTCTTTGGCAACTTTATGCGCAACTAAAGACGTAAAAAGAGATCCAAGATGAAGGAAGCCAGTTGGGCTTGGAGCAAAACGAGTTACTTCTGCTCCTTCTGGTAGTTTTCTTGGAGGATATTTCTTTTCTAAATCTTCGATTGTTTCCTCAATTTCTGGGAAAATATAGTTTGCTAATTCAGTGAAGTTTGCCATAAATTTTGTTTCTCAATATTTGTCTTGAAGTATTATACATCATTCTTTATAATAATAAACGCTGAATTGCAGATGTAGTTCAGTGGTAGAACACTACCTTGCCAAGGTAGTTATGCGGGTTCGATTCCCGTCATCTGCTCCAGAGTATTAAAAAACAGTGCATAGCACTGTTTATTTTTTATCTTCAGGTTTATATTGCGTTTGATATCCGTGATTTTCCTTTGGACGAAGATCGTTTGGATACATTGTGTCGGCAAAGATATCTTGTCCCGTCTTTGCTACTAGCTGATAAACCTTCATATAATCTTCAATATCAAAAAAAATGATTGACGAGCGACCAGCAATGATAAATACATCGCCGACATCGTGATGACGATCAATGATTCCTTGTCTAACTGATACGTTTGTTACTTCTTGGAATGTCTTACGATCAAAATACAATCTTAAAACACCATATGATGTGTAAACGGCTTTATCAGTGACCATGAATTCAATATGTTTCCAGGCGATTAAAGATGTGATGGCATTAATCAGATAAAACCAAAATGGAGCCAAATGAATAATGCAATACGGAATGAGGAAATAAATTGGTATTTCTAAATTATTTCCAAGGAAAAATCCAAAAAACATGCCAAAAGAAACTGCAGCCCAAAATAAGGAAATAAATAAAAATGGCTTTAGGATTGCTTCTTTAATATAGACAATTTTCTTTGGCTTTCCTGTCCATAATATTTTTTCATCAGGATGTTTATAAGCTTCAATTTTCATCTTTTTTACTATCCTCCTCGGCTTTTTCTGCTTCCTCAGCTTCTTTTAACATTCGTTCATATTCTTCTTTGCTTTTGGAGAGTTCTTCTTCAAGCTTCTTTTGTTCATCCTCCGAGATTTGGTTGTTCTTCTTTAAGTCAAACAATGCTCGTTCACTAAGTTGAATGGAAGCTTTCGAATAATCGTCACTAGAGGCAATGAAGACATTTTTAATGACTTCAAAATAATACGGGATAAATGGAAAGTTTAAAACTAATGACACAAATAAGCCGATAAACATTGCCTGATTAGCAGTTAGGTTAAAGATAAACGCCGAAACGTAAGCTGCTCCGCCAAAGGTTAAAACAAACCACAAAACGATATACCAAACAGCACCATAATATTCCTTGTAGAATTGTTTTCTTCTAAGATGTGCTGCGGTTAGATAAAGACGATTTACTGCTTTCATTGGAAGTGGTTTATTTGTTAGTAAATTTAAACAAAATTTTTCACTATTGAGTAAGCAATGGCGAATGAAAACCCAAGCACCAAAAAATGTACCAACCATTGAAGCAATATTTAATGTTAGATTTGCTGGTGAAAAGGCATAAAAATGATCCATTGCTGTATTCATTTCTGCAATGTTTTTTGCAGCCTCAATTTCTTGCAAAATCTCCGCAAATCCTGGTTGTCCTCGTAAATATGTGTAATACAAAATGATTGTCAAAAGTGCGGTAAATACAACTGAAATTAACAATGATTTAAAGAAACCGAGAATTGCCCGAAATCCACCAAAAAAGAACTGTGTGAAATACACTGGATAAAACAAGAAAAATGACTTGATTGGTGCTTGCTTAGAAATCGGCATTCCACAGATAGTGGCAAAGTAAGCAAAAGTGAATGGAAGCACAATGAAAGGAAGTGTCAAAATCATTGTCGCACTAAACCAAATATTCATTAATAAAGTGCAAGCTAAAAGGAAAACGTACATTGCGGTGAGAGTTGATTTCACACCGAAGTCTTTTTTATATTCCTTCCAAGTTTCTTTTCCAATCATTCTTTGTGGTCTCTTAGGTTAATACAAGAGATGTCATGCACCGCAAACATCATTTGTTCCTGATTTAGCGGCTTGACATTCTGGTTTTCATAATATTCAATCGCGGATTTGAGTTTTCTTAAGTAAACAAGAGAGTTACTTTCATCGTTATTGATGATGTTACATGAATCGTTAACTAGTGCGATTGGGATAAATAACGATTCATCAATATTAATTAGAACAGACAACTCTTTCAATTGCCTTTTAGCAATTTGCACTGGATTATCAGTGTAAGAGTTATTCTTCTTTCCTTTAATTAAAAAGGAATTATCAGTACTTTTACCATACAAATCAGCTTCACAATAGAAGTCATAAAATACATAAATGTATTTGTTTCCAAATAAGAGATGATCAACAACTAAACGTGAATCATCGTGACTCTTTAAAACCAATTTATTAATTAGGTAATAGTCCTTGTGCATTGCTAATCGATAGATTTTGCGTGCATAGATATGACGGAATCTTTTGCGATAGACTAGTTGGTGCAAGTAAGGAAAAGCAATAGTAAATACTATTGCAATTCCGAGTAATACAGTTAAAACGACAAATAAGAATGACATCCTTCTTATGCGAATGTTTCGGCAGTTTCAATCGCAACATCAATCATGTTACGAAGACCGGTTTGACGTTGTTCGGCACTTAAACGTCCTTCCTTAACGAAGCTATCTGTGACAGTTAACACAGTTAAAGCACGCTTGCCGAGTTCTTTGGCGGTCACATATAAGGCATATGATTCCATTTCAACACCCATGATGCCAAGAGCGGCCCATTTCTTCCAGATTTCTTTATCGTGATCATAAAAGACATCTGCGGCAAAAATATTACCAATGTGATGTGGATATTTCTTTTCTAAAAGAACTTCTCTAGCTCTCAGTAAAACATCAAAATCAGCTAAAGCTGAATATGTTCCATTTAAACCATATTGAGACATCCAGTTGGAATCTGTTGATGCACCTGCACAAAGAAGGACATCAAAGAAATCAATGTTTGGTTGGTAGGATCCACATGTTCCAACACGAATAATTGTTTCAACATCATATTCGGCATAAAGCTCATGAGAATAAATACCAATGGATGGGTGTCCCATACCAGAAGCCATAACAGAAACACGTTTTCCGTTTTTGGTTAATCCTGTAAAACAGAGATTACCACGAACTTGGTTAACAAGTTTCACGTCATGTAAAAAGTTTTCGGCAATCCATTTTGCACGGTTTGGATCACCAGGCATTAAAACGACTTTTGCAATATCGCCTTTTTTTGCCTCATTATGTGGTGTAGCCATATAAATCTCCTTATTGTTCGCTTGATATTTTATCAAATGCGTTAATAGATTTCATTATCTAATCAAAAATTGTTGTTCCGTTTCGATAAGCTTCAAAGATTCGATCAAGCTCATCCCTAGACATCTTTCGAGACATTTCTGGAAGTTGATCCATTGGGAAGAACTTCACATCAGTTGTTTCATGACAATGCTCATGGAACTTCTTATGGTCAATTGAACCTTCAAAAACCATCACATATTCTGGAACATTTTTGTTTGATTTAAATGGAGTTCTCTCTAAGAGAGCGACTAATCGAACGATCTTTGGTTCAATTCCGGCTTCTTGAGAAACCTCATTAAATGCCGCTCGGCTTGGTGAATCATATAAATCAGCCCAGCCACCAGGCATTGACCATAAACCCGAGTTAGCTTCACGAACTAATAGAATTTCGCCTTTATCGTTGGTAATAATTGTTCGAGAAGAAATGGATGGAGTTGGATAAATATCGCGCTCAAACATGCTTGGACGGTCAAACTTCACATCACAAAATTTCTCCAACATTTCTTTAGATAATTCGTTAAGTTCTTTGTAGTTATCAATCGCGTATGGATCCTTAGAAAAAGTTAATCCGATTTTCGCAATTGAGTGGACTTTTACAACGAAATCATAGAATTCTTGATATTTCATACCGAAATTATAACATAGTAATAATTTCAAGTTAAAACAAAATAAAAAATACCCAGGAATTGCTGGATATTTTTTATTTTATTAAGTTTTATTCGGCCTTATCGTTTTCAGCTAACATATAATCCTCAAGAACTCTCATAAAGGAGTCTGGAGTCACATGAATTAATTCTCCGGCAACAGCAAGAGAGATGCGGCCAGTTTCTTCGCTAACAACCACTGTCACTGAGTCAGAAACTTCACTAATACCGATGGCGGCACGGTGACGGCTTCCGAACTTACCAGTTAATGGTTTGGTTGTTGGAGTGTAATAAACTGAAGCGGCAGCAATCAAATCACGACGAATAACAACAGCACCATCGTGAAGTCTTGTGCCTGGATAGAAGATAGTTTGGAGAAGTTCTGGAGTAACAGGAGCGTTCACCACTGTTCCAGATTTCATAAAGTCATCTAAGTTTGTATTACGTTCAAAGGTAATAATCGCACCAATTTTTGATTTGGATAAGTTCTCCACTGCTTGGAAAACTCTTGTATATAAAGCGTGACGATCAAAAACTTTTTCAGTGCGTTTGGATTTGATTGATAATGTGTTCGCCACAAAAGGACGAAGATCACCTTGGTTTATAACCAAGAAAGTTGTTACAAGGCCACAAGTAACAATTAACGTTGCAATCCAAAGTGCGCTTAAACCAAAGAACCATGCCACCACCGTCGCGCTTAAACCAACAACAGAAATGACGAATGGAACTTTACGACGTAAAAGTTTTAAAAGAACAACGATTGAAGCAACTAGAAATAGCACAAAAAGTGCTAACTCTATCCAGAGAGCAACATTATTAGTAACAAATTGGCCACCAACAAACATAATTATTTAACCCAACGGTGAGCAAAACGACTAGCAGCAGAAGCAGCAATTGCACCAACAATATCATCAATGAAGGTGTTAACGACGCCTGTGTCTTTTCCGTCTTCGTTTAATTTAGCAATAATGCCGTATTTCTTTTTGTCGATGAATCCGAAGTTTGTTAAGGCAATAGAACCATAAAGGTTACAAATACCATAAGCTAAAACTTCATCAACACCATATAAGCCTTCATCACGAGTAAGGATTGAGGCTAAGTCTTTGTCTTTCATATAACCTTGTTCGGCAGCAACATCAAGTTCAATACCAGTCATAATGGCGTTTTGAACTTCACGTTTAGAAAGAACAGACATGACCGATTCAAGAAGTTCTTCTTTCTTAAGATCAACGTGGTAATCAGCTTGTAAGAAACGAGCACAATCAGCGATATCGCTAACAGTGACACCACGAGACTCAAGTAATTCAATACATTTTGTACGGTAATCTTCCATTTAAATTTCTCCTTTTCTATAATTAATCAAAATTTTCAACCAAAGTATTATAGCACGAGTTATTTATTTAAATAAAGCAAACTATATTAGAATTAACTAGCCAAAAAGAAAAGGTTCCAAAGGAACCTATTTAAATTTTGATTCATCAAATCCTTTGAGGATTTTTCTTAATGGGCGAATCACTTTCGCGACATTGCCATCCTCGAATGGATTTCTCAGATGAGCTTTTTCTAAGAGATGAACGAATGGATATTTACCGCCCATTTTGCAGAGTTTGATGTACTTTTTCCAAGCTTTTTCTCTGTTCTTTGTTGATTCAACATAGAACTGGAAGGCACAAACTTGAGCAAGTGTGTAATCAATGTAATAGAACGGAGATCCAAAGACGTGTGATTGTCTCATCCACCATCCACCATGACCAGCAGCTTTCATTTCCTTTGGATACTTCTTTTGTGGAAGGTATCTAGATTCAATTTCTTTAAATGCAGCACATCTTTCTTCGTGAGTTGCGGTTGGGTGCTTATAAACCCAGTGTTGGAATTCATCAATGGTAATTCCATATGGTAAGAAGCAGATGGAATCACTCAAGTGATAATAGCGATATTTTTCCGCATCTTTTCCAAAGAAGAGTTCCATCCATGGAGTAGCGAAATATTCCATTGACATAGAATGAATTTCGCATGATTCAAGGGTTGGAGAACGATATTCACTTGGTTTGATATTACGGGATAAATAACCTTGTAATGCGTGACCAAATTCGTGAGTGAGAACATCAACATCATGAGGTGTTCCATTGAAGTTAGAGAAGATGAACGGATATTTGTATTCATCAAAGAAGGTCATGTATCCACCAGGTTGTTTACCTGGGCGAGCTTCTAAATCGAGAAGATGACGTTCGTTCATAAAATCCCAGAATTCACCGGTAATTGGTGACATTTCGTGATACATTTTGCCAGCACATTCCACTAAATAATGGGAATCTCCAGCTAATTTTGGATTACCGCTTTTGAAGAACAAGTTGTAATCGTAGCTATACATCTTATTAAATGGAATACCGATTCGTTTTGCTTGAGCACGGTATAACTTTTGAGCAACTGGAACGACTTCGGTCGCGATTTGTTTACGATAATTAGCAACCATTTCTGGATTATAGTCGACACGACCTAATGAAAGATAGCCGAGTTCAGTGAAGTCTTCAAAACCAAGTTTTTTAGCAGCCTTGTCTCTTAATAAAACAAGTTTTCCATAGATATCACCGATTTCTTGTTCATGATCTTGGAAGAATTTATCCACCGCAATAGCCGCCCCTTTTCTTGTTTCGCGGTCAGCGCTAGAGGAGAATTTTCCCATTTGTGGGATGTTATAGGTTTGACCTCTAAATTCGATTTGAGCAGAGCCCATGACCTTGTCATATTGGGAAGATAATTTATTAATTTCAACAAGTTCTGGAATGATTTTTTCGTCAAATGATTTGAGTTCGTTTTCAATCATTTGAAAGTAATAAGATCCATACTTTTCTTCAATTTGCTTACGGTATGGGAGCTTGACTAAAATCTTGTTCCATTCGTTACCTAAATTAGCAATAAGTGGAGAGATTTCATCAACTAAATCTTGGTATTTTGCGACAACTTCGTCTTGCGTGTTTAAGGTAAAACGAACAGAAATAATCGCAAAATTTGTGCCTAATTTAGACATATATCTTTCATAGGCTTTGATAACTTTAAATCCACTTTCAAAATCTTTCGCAGCTTTGAGCTGTTCATTGAAGGCG
>CAMGZN010000039.1 GCA_946183335.1 uncultured Caryophanales bacterium
ACACAGCCTTAAGATTGCCGTTGCAGCCTCCTGTAAACGAAACGTTCCTGACAACATCTCCGTCAATCGTGAAATGTATCTCGGTCGGACATACCATTTTCGGTCTGTAAGTGTATTCCATAATAAAAACTCCTTTATTAATCGCTCTAATTATAGATAAATAAATCTATAAATGCAATTGATTATAAATGGAGTATAAAAATATGATTTAAATTAATGGAAAACACGAGTTACTTCATAGACGGATTTAACGTTTAACAAAACGTTCACCACATCACGAAGTTGTAAGGCGTTCTTGACATAAATTGTGCAGACAATCGAGGTTGTCATTGTTGATGAGTGAAGTTGACAATTCAAAGATGTCACAGACACTTTTTGTGCAGAGAAAATTTGCATCACATCAGTGACCAAATTTGCGCGGTCGTAACACTCAATTTTGAGGTCCACTGGATATGTTCCGTCTTTGAGGTCTTCTTTCCAAAAAACATCGATCAATCGCTGCTTTTCGTTAATAATGTTTGGGCAGTTTTTCACGTGAACGGTGATACCTTTTCCTTTGGTAATGTAGCCAACAATTTCATCACCTGGAATAGGGGTACAGCAACCGCCTAAAGTGATTGCGATTTTGCCTGCATTTGGAACATAAACTGGGCATGTATCATTGTCATTTTTACGAACTTTATCAACTTTAATTTCTTCCTTTGGACGAACATTCAAAAAGTCAATGATTGCCGCTGGAATTGGGTTCTTGTTCGAGATGGCTAAATATAGTTCATCTAAATCTTTTAAATTAAATTGTTTGAAGACCTTGTCTTGATTCACAAGACGTTCCATGTCGGATTCACCGATTCCAATTGTCTTAAAAGCATCGATCATTGCGTCCCTGCCTTTGGCAATCTTGTCGTCTTTCATAAATTCCGCATTCTTTTTGGCGAGGAATTTACGAATATGAGATTTAGCAAAATTGCTGGTCGCGATATTTAACCAACCTTCATTTGGTCCGGTAGCGTTATTTGAAGTTTTAATCTCCACAACGTCGCCAGTTTTAAGAGTTGTGTTAAGTGGAACCATTGAATTATTAACCTTAGCTCCAACAGCTTTTTCTGCAACCTTTGTATGAATCTTATAAGCAAAGTCAATCGGGGTTGCGCCTTGTGGAAGATCGATTACTTTACCCTGAGGGGTAAAAACATAGACGTTTGCATTGAAAATATCATTCGACAAAGTCGACATATATTCTTTAGCGTTGAGATCTTCTTCACTAATCGTGACAAAGTCACGGAGCCAATGCAAACGTTCCTCGATTTCTTTTTGTTCACGAGATGCGTTGTAGTTGGTTCCTTCTTTATATCTCCAGTGTGCAGCAACACCACTTTCAGCAACTTCATCCATCTCTTTGGTTCGAATTTGAACTTCAAAGATATTTCCATCACCTGAAAGAATACATGTGTGCAAGGATTGATACATGTTTGGTTTTGGCATGGCAATATAATCTTTGAATCGACCTGGAATTGGTTTATATGTCGCGTGAATAATACCTAAAATTTCATAGCAGTTCAGTTCTGATTCAGTAATGATACGCATTGCAAGAATGTCAAAAATATCTTCAAATTTATGATGTTTTTGATAGATTTTTCGATAAATCGAATAGATAGATTTAACACGTGATTCCATTTGGAAAGGAATCTTCTTTTCGAACAAATCATCTGCAACTTTCTTGGAGAAGGTTTCAAGAGATTTCATCGCGTTTTTCACCTTCGAATTAACAAGTTGAGAAATCTCTTCATATTTCTCTGGTTCAAGGTATTTTAATGACAAGTCTTCTAACTCAGATTTGACTTGGTTCATACCTAAACGGTGAGCGATTGGTGCGAACACTTCGAGAGTTTCACGAGCCAAAACAATTTGACGGTCTGGTGCTAAAGCACCAAGTGTTCGCATATTGTGGAGACGATCAGCAAGTTTAATTAAAATCACACGAACGTCACGGGCCATCCCGAGGAAAATCTTACGATGATCTTCAGCGACAAACTCATCTTCAGTTCGGTGGGAAAGTTTAAGACGTTGGATTTTGGTTAAGCAATCAACAAGATAGGCAATATCATCTCCAAATTCTTTTTTAATATCTTCGACACTCGTATTTGTGTCTTCGACAACATCATGAAGAAGTCCAGCGCAAAGTGTGGCCGGGCCAGCTTGAAGTTGTGCCAAAATAAAGCACACTTCAATAAGATGGTGAATGTATGGCTCACCAGATTTACGTGATTGTTTTGCGTGTTTTTTCTCAGCAAACTTATATGCTTTTTCAATTAAAGCACGTGATTTTTCATCGCGAATATAGACGTAGAAAACATCCTTGACTTCGTCAAAGGTATGGAGTTTATTTTCATTACTTACATTCACTACGTTTGCCATCTTGCTAAATATTATACCAACCTTCTTTTAAAAGAAAAGCGAAGTAATATACGTATAAGAAAAGAGGCTGGAAGAACCAACCTCTAATCATTTAATAAATTCTATTAGCTTATCACAATGTCTTTAACATACATCGCGTTTTCAGCTGGTGATTGAACTTTGAAGTATGAATGCCCAGTAATTGTGTAGGTTGTTGTGTAGTTATAAGCTGCGAAGTTTCCTTCTTTAACATCTGTTCCTGCAGCAACACCATTAACTGTTGTTCCCTCATTACATGGCACGTTTGTAGAAATATCTGATGCGCTATCACCAACCATTACAACTGGATGATATTTAGATGCTTCCGAAGCATATGTAGCAAACCAGTGAATAGTGATAGTTGTTTTTGAAACAGCAGATTTAACTGTCAATGTTCCACCACCCTTAGCATCGCTTTGCTTTCTAAATTGCATTGCTCCTTGTTCGTTAAAGTAGTTACCACCGCTTGTATTTGCGGCCTTAAGGCCGACTCCAACAGAGGCATCAAAAGAGACGCCATCTGTAGTAAATGAATATGCTTCGGTTGGATAAGTTGAACCTGATGGTACAAAGCTTTGAATGTCTTCTTTGTTAATTGTAATTGAACCTTCTACTGGGGGATCATCATCACCGCCACCTTGATCATCGTCGTACCATTCAAATCCTACGCGAACAACACCGTCCGTATCGTCTTCAAATGTCATAGTATAGATGCCAACGTACCCTTTATTATCAGCTGAACGTTTTTGCCATTCTTGCCATTCTTGAGTTTCATCAGATGCTGTTGTCTCTACCCAACTTGAATCTAATGAATTAAGGTAATTATCAGCATCTGCTTCGGTTAATGCGGTACTAAAGTAGAATCCAAAATAACTGAAATCATTGTCTTCATCAAGACCACCAGTAATGTATGGAGGAATAACACCATGAAGATTCGCTTCAAATCCAGCTTGTTCCTCAGTGGACCAGCCTGTTGCAGGTGGTACATCGCTAGATGTAGATGGTGTCACACTTGGTGTTGTGCTTGGATTAACACTTGGTGTCGCACTTGATGGATTCTGTGTATTGGATGAGGCTCCACCACCTTGTGAACTTGGATTAGCACTGCTTGGTGCTGGAGTTGATTGACCACCTTGTGAGGTTGGTTCAACAGAAGTTACTTCAACACTAGATGATTTTTTCTTCTTTTTTGTTGTTTTCTTTCCCAGTGTACAGCCTGCTAGCATAAGGCAAGCAACTACTGGAAGAATAAGATGTTTTTTATTCATAGAAAAACCTTCTTTCAATAATATTTTATATTATTTCATATAAATAAAAAAGAGAGGAATAAATTCCTCTCTTAGTTTTGTAATAGAAAATAACTTATTTATATTCCTTAATTATTAAGCAATGAACTTAACGGAGTCAACACGCGCCTGGTGGGCAATGTTAGCGTACTTAATGCTGGTTGCAGCAGATTTAAGTGTAACGGTAGTTTTCATATTTGTTTCATCAACTTCACTTGTTGCGTCGCTGTGATCAAAGTTGAAAGCATATTGTGTTGGGTTGGTGTTAAAGCTGAACCATTGGATTTCAAGCTTTGTAAATGCGGATGGAGCGCTGAATGTGACATCAAACGCTTTATACATTCTGAATGAGTTTGTGCCAGTAGCATTAACGCAGTCAGCGATGGTGTTTTGGGTATTACTACCCTGTTCAATAAGAACAGTGTATCCATCGTTTGTAAATGTGACAGAATTGGTTTCTTGTGCACCCTTATCAGCATTTGCTTTTAATGTGACAGTTCCGTTTCCACCGGAACCGCCGCCTCCGCCGCCACCACCTTGGGATGTTGGCTTAACGGAAGTTCCACCACCTCCGCCACCACCTTGTGATGTAACGGATTGTCCGCCACCACCTTGAGAGGTGGTTTGGGAAGTTACTTCAGCATTACTGGATTTTTTCTTCTTGCTAGATTTCTTGGTTGTTGTACAACCTGCGAGAAGAAGAGCACCGAGTACTGGGAATAAAACTAAATTAGTTTTCTTCATAAGTAATTGATAATCTCCTTTCTATTACTGAATAGAAATGAAATCGTACGTTTTTCACTTCTATATAAATAATTATAACAAAAAGGACTTCGTTTTAATAACGAAATCCATTTTATTTATTTACTAGTATTTATAGATGTAAACATCTATTCTGAGTATTCAACAAGGATTGCTTTGAGATAAATTGCGCCAACAGATTCACCGAGTTGGAATGTAAAGTCACCTGTTTTGCCTTCACAGTTAATGATATGGTAAGAGTAGTTTTCATCTTGCGAATAACGAGATGTATGGCATTCTTCTCCCACAGCATATGTAACTCCGCTTACCTCACGAGCAAGTTTTTCGTTTGTGCCAAACCAAGCATCAAGCATCGAGGATCCATATGTTAAGTTATAACCGGTATCTGGATCAGTTCCGCCAGCAGAGGAAATTTGTAGACAAACTGATTTAACAGCTTTGCTGAATGTTGTCGAGAAAGTCATTGAACCTTCGTTATTTGGAGAAGCTTTACCAAATTTAAAGGCTCCGCCATATGTTCCAATTTCACCTGGTTGAGAGCGAACGAAGTGCCATGTGTGATTACCTAAAACTGCATCACCTTCGGAACTTCCTTTCTTGGTTTCATCATCGGTATTTGCCCAACCAAATTTTGCTTTTTCAGCATTTGTTTTACCAGTTGTAGACATATCAGGTTGATACATATCGACAGTACCATCATTTGGCAAAATATGAATTACTAATTCACGAGTATATCTCGACTCAAATGAGTTAGCGGTGACTTTTAAGTCACCAGCAGCCAAACATTCAACAGAAGCATTGATTGTTCCTTCTGTTTGAGTAAGCGTTCCAAGTTCAGGCTTATCAACGGAATAATTAATAACTCTTTCTACTTCTGGGATGCCAGATTGAGATGGGGAAAGAGATCCTTTGATAGTCACTGTTTCACCAACGAAGGCGAAGGTTTGGTTATTAGGGTTAATGGAAATACCAGTTAAGTGGTTTTCAGCAACACCTGGTGTTCCGCTATAACTACCGTAATCTGGCATAGAATTATATGTTGGAACAGGTTGAACACTTGGAACTGGTTCTTGAGAAGTTGGAGCAGCATTAGACGTTTTTTCCTTCTTGCTGCTACCACCAGAAGAATTACAGCCAGTTAAAAAGAGCATTGCAACAAATGGAACGAGAAGTCTTTTTACTTTCATGGTCTGTTTTCTTCCTTTCTATAATTATCGCACAGGTGCACAAAATCAGTGAAGATTATATTTAGAAATACGGAATTCTAATGTTTTTGTACCGCGATATGACGACAAATTAAAGTGTCCTTCAATATCCATCAAAGTTTTTGATTGGACCTCTGATTTTGGCATATTAAATCCAAGCAATTTTGATTGAATTGTTAAAGGAGTTGAAAGATGTTTTCCTTCGGATATAAACACCAATCCTTTTGTTGGAATATTCTCAATAGAGAATAGAGGTTCTTCAAAACCCATACCAAACGGTGCAAACGAACGGATTAATTCGTAGTTTGTCATTGTGATTTCCGAGAGGGAAATATTGATGTTTGGTTTAGCTGTTTCTTCGATCTGATATTGGCGGCAAAGTTCTAGGAATTCTTTCTTAAAATTATCAAAATCAGAAGTATTAATAGAAAGTCCTCCAGCGAAGGAATGTCCGCCACCAGTTAATAGATATTTTTCTAATGATTTGAAGGCTTTAGTGACATTAAATCCTTCTTTTGAGCGGATCGAACCTTTAAGGATCTCAGGATGCAAAACATCTTTTGTAAAAACAAGAGATGGCACGTTGTATAAGTTTAAGAATCTATTGGCAATCAAACCAATGATTCCTTCTTTTGTATCGATATTGACACAAATTCCAGGCTCATTTGAGAAGTCTTCCTGGAGATTATCAACAGTTGATTTAGTAATTTCTTTTCTTTGAGAATTAATTTGGTTAATCCAATCGCACAATGAATAAACATCGCGTTCATTATCAGTTGTGAAATATTTCACAAGAAGATTGGCTTCGTTGTCTTCCATCATACGTCCAATCGCATTAATTTTTGGAGCGATTTCCATTGAGAAAGTTTTCTCATTAATAATTGGAGACTCCGCTAATAAGCGGAGAGGACGATATTTTTTCTGCTCGAAATTACGAACAGCAAGGCGAACAAGATCGCGATTATGGCCTTTTAACTCCATCAGATCAGAAATGACACTTAATCCGGCAATTGTGACTAAATAGTCATCGTATGATCCAAGGAGCGCTGCAGAGACATATAAAGCCATAAAACCACCAGATCCAACAACATCAGAAATCTCCGAGACGGTTGGATGAATAATTTCATATGTTTCAGTTGGTTCTTCAGGAACTTCGTGATGATCAACGACAATTACATCAATTCCGAGTTCTTTTGCTCGATGAATGGCCTCATGTTGAGAGATACCATTGTCAACGCAAATAATGAGTTTATAACCCGTCTTTGCTATCTTTTCAACGTTTTTAACGTTGAGACCATATCCATCATTGTACCTTGATGGAATGTAATAATAAGCTCGATAATTCAAAATTTGGAACGTTCGATACATGATTGATGTAGCACTAATTCCATCACAATCATAATCACCATAAATGATGATTTTTTCATTGTTTTTGATTGCTTCAAAAATACGTGACTTAACACGGTTCATCCCTTTGATTGAAGTTGGTTCAAGAAGATGAACATCTTCAATTGGACGAGACATGACTTTGTACTCGTCTTCACTCAGGTGATAGTACTTTAATAATTCTTGAAATAGACGTTCCATGAATAAATTAAAGGGCTATTTAAATAGCCCTATTAAAATTAGTCGTTAATACCAATGAAGATTGTTTCTTGTGGTTCGCTTGTTTTTGGTTTAAGTGAATGTTGCTTATTGTCTTTTTGACGACGGAATTTTGGTAAGCGAACCTTCGATAAGATTCGATCAAAGAATCCAGCAAGTGGGCCCATGATTGTAAGAATCGCGAGCACAGTCAAGATTGTACCAACAATCACCGCACCAAAGAGAATAGTTAATTCAACTGGTCCAAAACCAAAGAAGTTAATCGCAAGATATCCACCAATTAGTGAGAATGTGAAGATTGGTAGAGCACTTAAGCTTGCTGCACGAGCAACTAAAGCACTTCTCTTCTCAGCATCATAGGCTTTTTCTTCTTTATCAAGTTCTTTCTCTCTACTTAAGTAGAAGAGAGCTGTTAATAAGCTTGAAACAGCAACAATTGGTAAGAGAATCGCACTAACATTAGCTGTCGCCAAGCGTGTTAAAGCGAGTAATCCGTATGTGATGGTTGTAACGCCAGCACTTGTAACAAGTAAGCTACAAGCACGAGACAAACGATAACGGAAGGCGCAGTAGAAGACAGCAACCGCAAGAGTTATACCTGTCGCTAAAGCAATTTCGCCTTGATTTGGAGTAGAAACTGTTTCGCCGGTTGTGCGAACTTCACTGTTAACTTGTTCTAATGGGATAACTTCGTAACTACGAACAAGTTCTTCGATTGCGTCTTTAACGGTGTCAGCATCAAATGCTTCTTCACCAACTTTATATTGAACATTCTTATTCGATAAGACCGAATCAAGTTTAGCAACATAACAATATGTTGTCTTTTCAATCTTTTCATCAAGGTCATAACCTTTTGTTTCTTGAAGTGTAACTTTAACATTTGTCATATCAATGGCCTTGCCATCAATAACGACATTCTTCAAAATCTCATCTTCGAAGAGGGCTGTATTTAATCGATCAGCATCAGCTTGAATCGAAGTATAAATCACAGAGTGATCATTCGAAGCTTTCTTGGTGTTAATTGGCGAACCATTTAACACTCCGAAAACAACGATACCTGCTAATGAAGCAGCAAGTAAAATTCCACCGACAAGACCAAAAACTTTGCTCTTCTTAGTAAAGTTGGTCTTTTCATATGGACTTTCATAGCTTGGTTTTTCATCTAAGGCAATGTTTGGAACCTTAGATTCATCAATGTTAAACAACGAATATTTGTTTTGAATATTGGTTGTATTGGCTAAAAGCCAATTTAAGATACGATAAACGATATGGAATAAGATTAAGCTAATGATTGATCCAAAGAAAGCAATTACGCCAAACGACTTTAATGCTTCACCACCTAAAAGGTAGAAAAGAAGACCGCTAGCAGCAACAATGACAGATCCATCAAGAACAATAAGATTGGAACGTCTCATTGCCTCAGTATGAGCTTTCTTCATACTGCGACCTTTATAGATTTCATCGCGGAAACGATGCATATAAACAGTTTCTCCAAAAATGGAGAGAAGAGCGACAACAATTCCACCAACAATGGCTGCAACATTAAATGTTGGAGTCATTGCAAAGAATAAGAGGAATGTTAAGAATAAGCTTAATAAGCTTGTTGCAATCGCAGCTAAGGATTGTAAACGGAAGAACATTGCTAAAAGCAGTGAAATAATCACAATACCAATCAATGTTGCTTTTAATGTTGCTGAGAAAGCAAGTTTAGCGTCTGAGCCACTATGAGAGATTAATGCTTCATAGGATGGAGTAACAGTTAAGTAATTATACTTAATTCCACCATCAACAGTGACGTCTTTGAATTTGTTTGTCACAGTGACATTATATTCTTCAGCATTAAACATTCCTAATAGGAATGATGCTTGTTGGTTAGCTCTCTTAAGAGCGGTGAGGTCATATTCACCTTCT
>CAMGZN010000040.1 GCA_946183335.1 uncultured Caryophanales bacterium
AACTTCTCTCTTCCAAATATAATATTTCAAACATTCAACCAGTTGATATGTTCCCGATGACGTTTCATATTGAATCCGTTGTTTGTTTAAATTTGTATAAATAAATTTGTAATTATTACTAAAAAGTAAATAATATATAAATATGAATTACGGGAATCGATTTAAGCGTTATCGCCTTCATAAAGGATATTCTCAAAAAGAAGCTGCAGAATTAATCGGTATTAAAAACTATCAATTGGGTAATTATGAGACTAACCGTAGTGAGCCTAGTATTGATATTCTCAAAAAAATGTCAGTTATATATGAAGTAAGCATTGACCGTCTAGTAAATAATGTCCGATTCAAGTCAGAAACGCCACTTAATGAAGATGATAAGCGAATTGATATGGATGAAATCCTAAAAGAACTTAATGAGATGGTAGAAAAAATCAATAATTCTAAAGAGCATTAGTGCTCTTTTTATTTTATTTAACATTAGCAAATATTACAATTTAGCAAAATATACAAAAATATAATGGTTTTTTCTTTTATTTCTTTTATAATTTTCTTGAAAGAATTCAAAAAGCACAAGGAGGAATCATATGGGAAGAAATGCTTTAAGCGATGCTGACTACATCATTCAATTAGTCGATTTTTACTTTAGGATCAAAAATGGAGAAATTAAATGGGAGGGCAAAAAGAATAACGATTGGTTTGATTTCTTGAACAAACAGTTTAGTTCTAACGGGGGGCAAAGCGCATGAAAAAATATTTTGTTTGTTCGGATATTCATGGATTTTATGAAGAATTTCGTGATTCATTGAATGAAGCTGGATTCGATAAATATAATCCAGAGCACGTGTTAATTGTTCTTGGCGATCTTTTTGACCGCGGAAATAAACCGTGGGAAGTGTATCAATTTTTGGTTCATATTCCCAAGGAACGTGTCATTCTGATAAAAGGAAATCATGAGTATTTGCTGGAGAAATTAGTTAAAAGGAAGTTTCCATTAGATCACGATTATACAAACGGCACATACGGCACATTGGTTGCTTTGTTTAAGGATCCGGAATTAGAAAGAATAAAATGGATTAATGATCATAAAAACAAAATACCAAATGAAATACTTTATATTCAAAGTTATGATCATTTCTACCACATTCAGGCCCAACTTTATCGTAGTAAAAAGATAAATCAAATATTAAAGTGGTTAAATTCTTCTAGTTGGTTAAATTGTTATGAACTTGGCCAGTACATTTTTGTTCATTCTTTTATTCCTTTAAAAGTCTCGGAAGAACTTTATGGCGAACCTACTAAATACGAATATTTTTCTGATTGGCGAGATTGCCAAGATGAAAAGCTTTGGGAACTATCAACGTGGAATTGCCCTTATCAATTTTACTTGCAGGGGTTATTTGACGAGGAATTAAAGAAAGGCAAGATTCTCGTTTGTGGTCACTGGCACACATCTGCTTTTTATAACGATTTATTATATAAAGATGACCCAGATAACCAATTAGATATTCACACGCAAAACCCTATATTTAAATCTAATAAATATCCTGGTCTAATTGGGTTAGATGCGTGCACGGTTTTAACCAAAAAGGTTAACGTTTTCGTAATAAACGAAGACGAATTGAAATTTTAGGAAAAACTAGGTGTTTCTTGACAAAAGACCTAGAAAAACATAAATTATGGGTATGGTTTATACGACAAAGGAATTATTAAAAAAAGGCGAAACCGAATATTCTATTCGCAAAAAACTTCTTAATGGTTCATATAAGAAAGTTGAAAGAGGAGTTTATTCTGACAGCGATAGAAAGGTGTTTTTTGATGAGGAGTATTATTCGAAAAAATATCCAAATGCCGTATTAACTGGTTTATCAGCTTTTGCACTATATGATTTAACAGACCATATCCCACATTATCATTATTTTGCTACAGCGCAACATAGTTTCCCGATTAGAAGATCCGATATTAAACAATCATATCAAGATCCATCCTTTTTAAATGTTGGTGTTGTAGAGAAAAAAATCGGTGGAATGGTTGTTAGAATCTACGACTTAGAACGATTATTCATTGAATTATTAAGATTAAAGGAAAGATACTCTCCAGATGTCTATTACGAAGTTTTAAATTCGTTTAGAAATATTAAAGACTCCATCGATTTTTACAAACTGAATCATTACTTGGATTATTTTCCAAATAAAGATTCGTTGCTAGAAAAAATCATGGAGGTAATTTAATGCATATAGATGATTTATTAAGTAAGTATTCTCAAAGAGGATATTCTTTAAACGACGCAAGAAACCTTGCTGCTGAGCAAATAATTTTAGAAAAAATTGAACGCTCTGAATTTTGTTCTAAAGTTACGCTCAAAGGCGGAATTGTGATGTTTCAAATTACTAATTATGAGCGAACAGTAACAAAGGATATTGATATAGATTTTATGAAATATCCGCTAACTGAACCAAGTATATATAATTTTATCGACTGTTTAAATAAGATTAATGATGGCTTCAAGTTGGATATTATTACAAAACCAACGCACCTTCATCAGGAAGATTATTCTGGTTTTCGTGTTTTTGTTCGAATAGTTGATAAAAATAAAAGCCTCATTAATTTTAAATTGGATATCGGTGTTCATCCTTATTATGAAATTAGCCAAAAATATTTAGAATATTCATGTTTTGATGAAGGAAGATCATTACTTTTGATGGTTAATTCTTGCGAGCAAATATTTGTTGAAAAACTAATTGCTTTGGCAAAAATCGGCGAATCAACAACAAGATATAAAGATATTTTCGATATTTACTATCTAATCGTTAATCGCAAAATACATATCGGAATTGTTCGTAAAATGATTAGGTTTTATCTTTCGCACATGAATAAGGAATATAACACTAATGTATTTAAAAACGACATTTTAAATGTGTTGAACAACAAAATGTTTTTGTCCAAATTAATAAATATGAAGTCGTATTGGCTTAACGAAGATTTAAATAAAATTATTCAAACAATAAAAGATTATCTAAACAGAATTTGCTAATGTTTGTTAAAATAACAAATGTAAAGGAGGTTTTCATATGTTTAAAAAACTCGTTGCCGAATTTTTTGCAACAATGATCCTTGTGGTCGTTGGTTGTGGTGTGGCAATTGGTGTTGGATGCGGTGATACCGGTGGTATTGTTGCTACAGCAGCCGCCTTTGGTGTTTCCATTGTCATCTTAGCCTACACTGTTGGCCAAATTAGTGGCGGACATGCTAACCCAGCGGTTTCACTCGCGATGGCCATTAGAGGAGATATCACTTGGAAAGAATTCTGCGCTTATGTTTGTGCCCAAGTTTGTGGTGCGTTAGTTGGTAGTGGAATTCTTGCTTTGATGTTCTTCACAGTTAAAGCCACAGGAAACAACTCATTAGACGCGATTCAAGCTGGTCTAAAAGCTTCCGACTACAACTTTGGTGTTGTTGCTTTGGGCTTACTCGTTGAAGTTGTCTTAACATTCTTATTTGTTTTAGCTGTTTTAGGCGCGACAAGCAAGAAAGAACACGGACACGCGACAGGCATCATTATTGGTTTAGCTTTATTTGGTGTTCACCTTTTAGGCATTCCATTAACTGGTACATCTGTAAACCCTGCTCGTGCATTCAGCGCAATCATCTTCAGAATGTTTGATAGCTCTGCCAATGCTGGTCATTTAGCCTTAACACTCATCGCAGTTGTTGTTGGACCACTCGTTGGTGCCACTCTTGCTGCATGGCTTTGGAAAGTGCTCAAAGGCAAAGAAGAAAAATAATTTAGATTTGCTAGAATTATCCAAGAATTGCTGGATAAAATAGAAAAAATTGTGTCGTTTATGCGGCACAATTTTTTTCTTATTTTATCCTTTGAAATATAAACGTCTTTGGTAGTTAATTGGTTCTTCCGTAACATTAATTCCAAGAGACTTTAATGTGCTTCGATCAACCTCAGAAAGAATGGTTGTTGAGTGTAATTCCGAACCTTTTAACTTTGGAAGTTGTTTGAGTGCTAGTTCCGCGAGTGGATTGGTATTTGCTTGAATTGATAATGCGAGAAGAATCTCTTCAGCGCGTAATCGAACGTGTGTCTTATGGAAGTGCACAACTTTAAGTTCCTTCACAGGTTCGATGACGCTTGGAGAGAGTAGATAAATTGATTTATCGATCTTCGCAAGACTCTTCAGAGTGTTGAGAAGTAAAGCAGCAGACGCTCCAAGAAGAGATGAACGATGTCCAGTGATAATCTTGCCATTAGGTAGTTCAATCGCTTCGCTTGGCTCATGCTCTTTTGCTTCGGCCTCAAGCGCCTTTGCAACACACTTACGATCTTCTGGATGGACATCAGCCTTATTCATTAGCATCTCCATCTTCTCTAATGCTTCTTCGGGGAGTTTACCCAAGAAGATCTTAGTTCTTGTATCGTAGTATCTTCGAACAATCTCACGTTTGGATGCACTGATGACTTTATGTTCATCTTTAATCGCGTATCCAACCATGTTGACACCCATATCAGTCGGAGAGAAATATGGAGATTCTCCATAAATCTTCTCGAAGATGGCCTTTAATAAAGGAAATACTTCGACATCACGATTGTAGTTAACAGTCGTGACACCATATTTCTCAAGATGGAATGGGTCAATCATGTTAACGTCATTTAAATCAACAGTCGCCGCTTCATAAGCGAGGTTGACCTGGTGATTTAAAGGAAGATTCCAAACTGGGAATGTTTCGTATTTGGCATAACCCGCACGAACACCATTTTTGTTATCAAGATAGATTTGAGATAGGCAGGTCGCCATCTTACCACTACCTGGTCCAGGTGCGGTAACAACGACTAAAGGTCGTGTCGTTTGAACATATTCGTTTCTACCTAATCCCTCATCTGAAACAATGAGAGGAATATTACGTGGATATCCATTAATTTGATACGACTTATAAACATTCATTCCATTGTTTTTAAGTTTTAATTCAAATTCATGGATATTCGCTAGATCCTGATAGAAGGATATAACGACACTTGAGACATATAAGCCAACGTCTTTATATGTATCAATTAAACGTAATACTTCCTCTTGGTATGTAATACCTAAGTCAGCACGCATCTTGTTTGTATTAATATCATTCGCGTTAACAACAATTAAGACTTCGGCTTTGTCTTTAATTCCTAAAAGCATCTGGAGTTTTGTATCTGGTTCAAAACCAGGCAAAACGCGGGATGCGTGATAATCATCAAAAAGCTTTCCCCCAAATTCGAGGTAGAGTTTATCTCCAAACTTCTCAATTCTTTTAAGAATGTTTTCTCTTTGAATTTTTAAATATAAATTCTTGTCAAAAGGGGTTTTCATAATGATGATTTTCCTAATTTATGTTTGATATTATATATCAATAAAGCGGAAAAATCATCAGTCAAATGAAAAACTTTTTTGACTAACGAAAAAGAAAAAATAGCTGTGATTTGCTAGCTATTTTTCTCCTTTTTCTTCTTTGTTTGTTTTAACTTTCTTCGGTTTAACGTGTGTAATCACATTTACTAAAATACCAACAAGAAGCGCACACGCAATTGTTGGTAAAGAAAACCAAGAAATATCGATAATAAGTCCCCCGACACCAGTAACGAGAATTGAAGAAACAATAAAGATATTTCTTTGGTTATTTAGATCAACACTCTTGAGCATTCTTAAACCACTAGAAGCAATATAGCCATATAAGGCAATGGACAAGCCTCCAATAATACAACTTGGAATTGTTTCAAAGAAAGTCATAAGAGGACCAAAGAAGGAAATAACGATGCCTAAACACGATGTCACGACAATCGTGATAATGGAGGCGTTTCTTGAGAACGCCACACATGATATGGATTCTCCATATGTCGTGTTTGGGCATCCTCCAAAAAGAGCACCAACCATTGAACCAACTCCATCACCCATTAAGGTTCGATCAAGTCCAGGTTCTTTCAATAAGTCTTGTCCAATGATAAAGGATAAGTTCTTATGGTCCGCGATATGTTCAGCAAAAACGGCAAAGGCTAAAGGAATATAAAGTAAGGCAATCGTTCCAAAATATCTCCAGAATGATCCAGTTTCAGAGAAATCCTTAAACGCTTGTCCAAAGTGGAGGAAGGAGAAATCTGGAACCCATTTAATATGTGACATTGGAGAGAAATCAATAATTCGAATCGCATCTGTTCCAGTCGCATTTCCGATCACAGTTAGAATTGCGGCAACCGCATAAGCGACTAAAACCCCCATTATTAATGGGATTAACTTTAGAAATCCTTTTGTATGTGTCGCGAAAATAACAACCATGATTAAAGTCAATAAACCAATCGCGATACATACATAAGGAGATGCAACTGGCGTTCCATTAACAGTTACATTGCCAACATAGAGATTATTAATCGCGTTTGGCGCTAAAGTTAATCCGATTAACATCACGACTGGTCCAATAATCACTGGTGGCATCACTTTTGACACCCAGTTTGAACCGGTGTAATGAACAACAATAGATAAAGCGACATAGACAAGTCCAGCTAAGATTGCACCTAAAACAACACCAAAGAATCCAATTGCGGCGGTGGCTGCACCAGCGAACGCGGCAATCATTGATCCTAAATATGTAAATGATGAGCCAAGGAAAACTGGGCTTTTGAACTTGGTGATTAATAAATATATTAATGTTCCAACACTGGCACCAAATAAAGCCGCACTCTGGCTCATGCCGTTTCCAACGATGAGTGGGAGTGTGATGGTGCCAGCAATAATTGCAAGCAATTGTTGCAAGGCAAAAAAGACTAGTTTTCCAATATTTGGTTTGTCTTTTACGCCATAAAGCATCTTTTCCATAGCGAAAGAAATTATATCACTCTCTAGATAAATATCTAATTTTAAATATGTAGTTGTGAGAAGACCTCTCCAACTGGCTCATTTATTTCTAAAGCAACAGTATCATATAGATACAGAGGTTCTTTGTTAATCACAACGATATATTTACCGCGGAAATAGTTCACTAGTCCTGCGGCGGGATAAACTCTTAAAGAGGTACCCGCGATAATGAGTAGATCTGCGTTAGATATCGCTTCAATCGAACGACGCAATACATCTTGGTCTAAACCTTCTTCATATAAAACAACATCTGGTTTAATAAGACCTCCACATTTTGGGCAGTGTGGAGTGCCGTCTAATTTCATAATATCTTCCAAAGAATAATGCTCTCCACAACGTAAGCAAGTGTTACGGTGAATGGACCCATGTAACTCTAGAACATTACGGCTTCCAGCGAGCTGATGAAGTCCATCAATATTCTGCGTTATCACCGTCAATTCTCGGTTATCTTCGAGTTTTGCGAGGAATTTATGCGCCGCGTTTGGCTTGACACCTTTCGGCACCATGAACTCTTTATAGAACTCGTAAAACGTGTCTGTATGTGAAAAGAAATAAGTATGAGAAAGCATCTCCTCATAAGACGTTCCGTACTTGCTATGGAGGCGATATAAACCGTCTTTACTACGGAAGTCTTTAATCCCACTTTCCGTGGATACTCCTGCACCTCCAAAGAAAACAATCCTCTTGGAGGAGTCTATTAATGACTGAAGAGCTTTAATTTTTTCATTCATCACTCTTATTATGTTTCGTTCAGATATTTCAAACAATACTTTATTGTGTATAATTAACTCAATTGGAGAGCGCTTATGAAAAATAAAAGTGTTTTAGTGTTTATGCCGATGCTTAGTTTGCTTTTTGCTGGCTGTAACAAATCAAACGACAACGAGAAAACTTCTAGAGAAAATACTCAATCATCAAGTGAACAAGTTTCTTCTTTACTGCCTATAAGTGAAGGTTCTCCTTCCTTAAGCAGTGCCGGTCAGACTTCATTAACCAGTGCAGGACAATCATTTATAAGTAGTTATGGCGCTTCATCTTTTAGTAGTTCTCCGGCAACATCAGTCACACCTGTTCCAACAATGAAGAATTTCACTGAAGTAAATAATTATTTATTCACTGTGACGCTTGAAAACGATTATTTTGAATCAATCTTAGATACAAATGGTTTCTCAAATGACACCGAACTTGTGACATATATTCAAGATGTCATTTTCTATGATTCATCAATAGATGATAGTCCTCTAAACGCTTTAAAATCTTCTTTCGCGTGTTCATCTTTTACATATCATCATGAAGATAATGATATTTTCCTAGCGCGAAACTATGATATGACGAAAGAATGTCCATCAATTCTAGTTCATAACATTCCAAGAGATGGGTATGAGAGTTTTTCTATGGTTACCACTGAATTTATGGGGCTACCAAATTACACTTATTTTAAGCAACATACTGATTTGGTTCCATTCGTCGAACTAATTCCACTTGATGGAATGAATACAGAAGGTTTAGCGATTAACTGCAATATGTCTACTTCAGATTGTTCAGTTAATCAAACAGATTCAAATAAGTTTAATCTTCTTCCAACCACAATGATTAGATATGTTTTAAACAAATGCAAAACAGTGAATGAAGCTTTAAATGTTATTCTTAATTCAAATATGCATTGTTCATTAAATAATTATTTCCATTATCAAATTGTTGATAAATACGGTAATAGTGCAGTTGTTGAATTTTATAACAATGAAACCGTTGTTATCCAAAAACAAAACTCTGATCCAACCCAGATTATGTGCAATACATCAATTAATGAATATGCTGGCTTAAATTACCACGATTGGAGATTTAATAGTTTAACCCAAGCGGTTGCTGATCACCCATCATATATGAGTTTAAGCGATGCTTTGGATGCTTTATACGCTGCTAGGTTAGGTCATAATCAATGGGCCTTAGTTTATAATGTCACTGACTTAACAAT
>CAMGZN010000041.1 GCA_946183335.1 uncultured Caryophanales bacterium
TACTTTGTAAAGAGAAAGGTCTTGATATCAAAGTTATGGGTGTCCCAAAAACCGTCGATAACGACCTTGCAATCACTGACCACTCCTTAGGTTTTGGCAGTGCGGCAAAATACGTCGTTAACACCGTCAAAGAAATCATTCTTGACGCCGTTTGCTACAAGAAAGGCAAAGTCTATATTATTGAAATCATGGGCCGTAACGCTGGATGGTTAACCGCCTCGGTTGACCTTCTCCCAGAAGAAACTCGTCCAGATCTTATCTATCTTCCAGAGAACAAATTCGACATGGAAAAATTCCTCAAAAAAGTCGATGAACTTTATAAGAAGAAAGGTAACGCAATTGTCTGTATTTCCGAAGGAATTATTTTCGAAAGAGATACTTCCAATGCTCGGGTGGACTCCTTTGGACACATGCAACTGGGTGGTGCCGGAGCTGACCTCGCCAAGATTGTTGAGAACAAACTTGGTTATCCAATCCGTGCAATTGAACTTAGTTTGCCACAACGTGCTTACTCATTCTTAACAAGTAAGGTTGACTCTGAAGAAGCCATTATGTGCGGCACTCTTGCCGTTCAAAAAGCAATTGAAGGTATGACCGGTCACATGATCGCGATTAAAAGAGTCTCTTCTAAACCTTACAAAGTAAGTTATGAACCAGTCGACATCTCATTAATCGCGAATGTGGAACAAAAGGTTCCAACATCAATGATGGTTGATGATTCCAGAATGGCTCCATCATTCCGTGAATATTGCTTACCACTTATTCAAGGTGAAATTCCAGTTGAAATGGAAGGTGGAATTATTAAGTCTTGCGTGCTCAAACGAGTACTCGTGAAATAAGTAAAAAATATCAAAAAAGTCAGTCCATTGGATTGACTTTTTCTTTTCCCGTTCGTATTATATGCGTATGAAAAAATTATTCTCAAATTGCTCTACGCTAATGCGTCTTGTTCTTTATTGCTGCCTAATTGGCTTAGTTTTAATTGGCCTTTCTTGTATTGGTTTAATCTTTGGCCAACCAGGCTGGTTAATCGGAGCCTCGATTGGAATGGTTGTTTCCGCGATTAATGTAGTTTTATTATTTAAAGGCAGTAGCTTTGCTTTAAAAAGCTACAAAGCTTCTTTATTTTTGCTTTTTTATTTCGCACGCATGCTCATCTATGTTGGCATGACTGTGTTACTTGCTTATTTGGATATTTCTTTGAAGATTTCAGCCTTTAAAAACTCAGTTTTTGGGCTTCTGATTGCTTTTGTTCCAATGGTGATTATCGTTGTTGTGGTAATGACCAGAGAGAAAAAGAATGTCATGAATATTGGTGAGTTAAAATAATGCCTTATACCTCCGAATCACTAAAGAGCTTTAATCCAACCGGTGAAATCATCGTGGCTCTTTTATTGATCGGAGTTTTAATTATCCTCGCAATTATCGTTGGAATCCTTGCAAAAAGGGCTGATCCAACCAAGAAACCCAAAGGTTTACTTCTTATTGTGGAGTGGTGCGTTGAAAAATTAGACGCCACAGTTAAAGACACAATGGGGCCTGGATTTGAAAATTTTGGTGGACTTTTGCTGGCAATAATCCCATTCTTGTTCCTTTCATTTACGATTGGAATTACTGGCCTTCCAACTCCAATGTCAAACATTGCTGTTCCATTAACGCTTGCGTTAGTAACTTTTGTTTTGATTCACGTAACATCTATTCGCTATACAAGATGGAGATATTTCAAACGTTTTGTTGACCCAATCCCAGTTTTCTTACCTGTGAACCTTATCTCAATGTGGGCTCCTCTTATCTCAATGACTCTTCGTATGTTTGGTAATGCGATTGTTGGTTGGGTATTAATTTCTTTACTAAATAGTTTGCTTGGAAATATTTCGGCGGCGATTTTCTCATTCGCTCCAGCTGGTCTAAACTCGGTCTTTGTTACACCGATTGTCACACCTGTTTTCCACGCTTACTTTGACCTCTTCTCTGGATTTATCCAGACGATGGTCTTTGTCTTCCTCACGATGTTATTTATTGCTCAAGAACGTCCAGAGGATATTGATACAGAAGTAGCTTTAGCTACTAGAAAGGAGATGAAAGCATGAAGGATCCATTAATTGCCATTGCCGCTGGTATTGCTATTTTAAGTGCCGGTGCTTCATCAATTGGTGAAGGTTACCTCTGTGGTAAAGCAATTGAAGGAATGTCACGTAATCCAGAAATGTATGGAAAACTACGTTCTTCAATGATTATTGGCTGCGCCCTTGTTGAAACATGTGGTATTTACTCACTATTGATTTCAATTCTATTACTCTTCGTATTCTAATTTCTTGTTTGATTGAAAGGAGGCACTTATGAAACTACTTGTCATATCTGATGACGTGATTACAAAAGACGGTTTCTTAGAAAAACTCTTCCCAAATCCTTGGGATGCTTTAGCCGTTTTTCTAGCATTTATCGTTTTACTAATCATTGTTTTCTACTTTGCCTATAAACCAGTGAAAAAACTGATTCAAAAACGCGCTGACTACGTGGATGGAAAGCTTCGCAACGCTGAAAAGAGTGAAAAAGAAGCATCTGAAAAAGTCGAAGAAGCTCATCTTGAGGTGAAAAAGAGCCATCAAGAAGCTTTAGCTATTGTTGAGCAAGCAAAGCTTGATGCCGACAAAGAAAGACAGAGAATCCAACAGTTAGCTAAGGAACAAGCTGATCAAGAAGTCGCTCGTGCCAAACAAGAAATCGAACAAGAAATTGAAAAGAGTAAGGATGAAATTCATTCCCAAATCGTTGATGTCGCCTTTGACGCATCAAAGAAAGTCTTATCCAGGGAAGTTAATCAAAAGGATAATGAAAAACTCATTAATGAGTTTATTGATGATTTAGAGCATAAAGAATAATTATGGAATCCATAAATACAAAATACGCTAACGCATTAGTCTCCATCGCTCGTGATGAAGGTCGTCTTTTGGATTATAAGAAAGCAACCAGAGCTTTTGATGAGACTTTAAAAGTGAATGCTGAACTAAAAAAAGTTCTTTGTTCGTATTTTGTTTCTAACGAAGAAAAATATCGTGTTATTGACGAAGTTTGTGAAGGATTTGCTGGTGAAAATTTCAAAAACTTCATTAAATTACTCGCTAAAAAACATCTCATTTTTCACTTCCATGATATTGCAAAAGAAATTGTTCTAGGTCTAAATGACGAACTCCATATTGCAGATGGATTTGTTTATTCCACAACCGAGCTTAGTGCAAAGCAACTTGAACAGGTTACAAAAGCTATTTCTAGGAGAATGGGTGTGGAAGTCGAGCTCAAAAACCTCATTGATGAAAGATTAATCGGTGGAATTAAAGTAGTGGTGCATGACCATGTCTTTGATGGTTCGATCCTCTATAAACTTGATTCCATGAAACAAAACTTAAAAGAAAGGAGAGCATGATGAAAATTAAAACATCTGAAATCAGCGCCTTAATTAAAAAACAGATTGAAGACTTCTCGTCAAAAGTTGAATCTGATGACGTCGGTACAGTTATCACCGTTGGTGATGGTGTTGCTTTGGTTTATGGTCTTGATAAAGCAATGCTTGGCGAACTCGTTGAATTTCCAAATCACATCTATGGCATGGTCATGAATCTTGAAGAAGAACATGTCGGCTGTGTTTTACTTGGAAATGACTCCGAGATCAAAGAAGGCGATCTGGTTAAACGAACAAAAGAAGTTGTGAAAGTTCCGGTGGGTGATGAGCTTCTTGGTCGTGTTGTTAACGCACTAGGTCAACCGATTGATGGACTAGGCGAAATCGCGACAAAGAAAACACGTGAAGTTGAACGTATTGCTCCAGGTGTTATGTATCGTAAAAGCGTTGATACTCCACTTCAAACTGGTATTAAAGCTATCGATGCGATGATTCCAATCGGACGTGGTCAACGTGAACTCATCATTGGCGATCGTCAGACAGGTAAAACAGCAATTGCCATTGACACAATCATCAATCAGAAGGATCAAAACGTAAACTGTGTTTACGTCGCGATTGGCCAAAAGAACTCAACTGTTGCTTCCATTGTCGATAAGCTCAAAAAAGCTGGCGCAATGAAATATACCGTTGTTGTTTCATCAACGGCAAGCGAACTTGCTCCACTTCAATACTTAGCTCCATATGCTGGCATGGCGATGGCGGAAGAATGGTTAGACCAAGGAAAAGACACTTTAATTGTTCTTGATGACCTTTCAAAACACGCTGTTGCTTACCGTACTTTATCGCTTCTATTAAAACGTCCATCAGGACGTGAAGCTTATCCAGGAGATGTTTTCTATCTTCACTCTCGTTTGCTTGAACGTGCGTGTAAGTTAGATGATAAACATGGTGGTGGTTCTATCACTGCTTTACCAATTATCGAAACTCAATCAGGTGATATCTCCGCTTACATTCCAACAAACGTCATTTCAATTACTGATGGTCAGATCTTCTTAATGACCGATTTGTTTAACGCTGGTCAAAGACCAGCAATTGATTCTGGCTTATCTGTTTCCCGTGTTGGTAGTGCAGCCCAAATTAAAGCCATGAAGCAAGTTGCTTCTTCACTCAAAATTGAGTTAGCTAACTACCGTGAACTGCAAGCCTTCTCCCAGTTTGGCTCTGATCTTGACGCGGATACAAAACGTATTTTGAACCATGGACGTGTCCTCATGGAAGTGCTTAAGCAAAAGCAATATGACACCTATCCAGTTGACCGTCAAATTATTGAATTTTTCGCAGCAAAACACGAATATCTTGAAAACGTTGAAATTCAAAATATCCATGAATTGCTGGCAAAATTATATGAACACATTTCCTCTTCTCATCACAAAATCATTGATGAAATCTACAAGGAAAAGGTGTTAAGTGAAGCAAACGAAAAAGCTTTAAAAGATGTTTGCGACAAATTCTTTGAGGCTCATAAATAATGGCGCAATCTCTTCATAAAACAAAACGGCGAATCGCTTCCATTAACTCGACAAAGAAGATTACTAAAGCCATGGAACTTGTTTCCACGGTGAAACTAAAAAAGTTTCGTCGATTAATGGAAAATAATGAAGCGTTCAGCAAAGAAGTTGCTGATCTCATTCAGATGCTTTTCGCACGCCAAATCGATGAAGAGATTGTCTATTTGAAGAAACCAAAAGCCGAGAAAGACTTGTATGTTGTTCTCCATTCCAATTTTGGATTATGTGCTGGTTATAATAATAATCTTTTTAACTATGTTAAACAGAACGTTAAGAAGGAATCATCTGTGCTCTACCTAGTTGGAACAAAAGGACTAAACATTTACAAAGAAGAAGGTTATGAAACAAATGAAGAATTCCTTCACTCAGCTGACCAAATTAGTGTTGCGGATGTTATGAAACTTGGACGTGCCTTGAACTCATTATTCGTAGAAGGCAAATACCGTTCAGTTCATCTCATCTACACGCACTATGTGAACTCACTTAAATTTGTTCCAAGCGACCTTGAATTATTCCCATTAGTAAATGAGAAACGTAGCGAAGATTATCGATATCCGCCTATCTTTGATACCGATATTAAGACCTTAATCGAAGAACTCGTTCCTCTATATCTCAATGCGGTTTTATTCCAGAAAGTTGTTGAATCAATCGTTTCAGAGCAAACCGCTAGACGAACCGCAATGGAAAACGCCTCGGATAACGCTGATGAATTAATTGATCAACTTACACTTGAATATAACAAAGCCCGACAAGCTATGATTACACAAGAAATCACGGAAATTGTTTCGGGCCAACTCTAAGGAGGTAAAAACTTATGAACGAAAACAAAGGTATTGTTGTCCAAGCTGTCGGACCAGTTATTGATGTCCGTTTTAAAGATGAACATCTACCAGAACTGCTCACTGCTTTAAAAGTTGCTTTACCTAGTGGTAAAGAATTAACTTTGGAAGTGTCTCAACACATTGGTGATGATATTGTTCGTTGTATCGCAATGGGTCCAACAGAAGGGATTACTCGTGGACTTGATGTTATTGATACAAATGCTCCAATTACAGTTCCTGTTGGTCCAGAAACACTAGGACGTATGTTTAACATTCTAGGTGAACCAATTGATGAAAAAGGACCAATCAAAACCAAACAAAGAATGCCAATCCATAGAAAGGCACCAGCTTTTAAAGACCAAGACGTTTCTACTGAAATGTTAGAAACCGGCATTAAAGTTATTGACCTCCTTTGTCCTTATCTAAAAGGTGGTAAGGTTGGTTTATTCGGCGGTGCCGGTGTGGGTAAAACGGTTTTAATTCAAGAATTAATAAACAACATTGCCACTGAGCAAAAAGGTATTTCTATTTTCGCTGGCGTCGGTGAACGTAGCCGTGAAGGTAATGACCTATATCACGAAATGAGTGCCTCAGGGGTTCTAAATAAAACAGCACTTGTCTTTGGACAAATGAATGAACCACCAGGAGCTCGTATGAGAGTTGGGTTAACTGGTTTAACGATGGCAGAATATTTCCGCGATGTCGAACACCAAAACGTCCTTCTCTTTATTGATAATATTTTCCGTTTCACTCAAGCTGGTAGTGAGGTTTCTGCCTTATTAGGCAGAACACCAAGTGCTGTTGGCTATCAACCAACACTCGCGACAGAAATGGGCCAACTCCAAGAACGTATTACTTCCACCAAAGATGGTTCAATTACATCTGTTCAAGCAATCTACGTTCCAGCCGATGACTTAACTGACCCAGCTCCAGCGACAACATTCTCCCATCTTGATGCGAAGACTGTTTTGGATCGTAACACAGCGGCGTTAGGTATTTATCCAGCGGTGGACCCACTTGATTCAACATCAAACATCCTTGATCCAAATATCGTTGGAGAGGAACATTATAATGTTGCACGTGAAGTCCAAAAGATTTTGCAACGTTATAAAGAACTCCAAGATATCATTGCCATTTTAGGTATGGATGAACTTAGTGACGAAGATAAACGAGTCGTTAATCGTGCTCGACGTATTCGTAACTTCTTATCTCAACCATTCCACGTTGCTGAAGGATTCAGTGGATTTAAAGGAATCTATGTTCCTGTTAAAGACACAGTTGCCTCCTTCAGAGCCATCCTAGATGGCAAGTACGATGATTATCCAGAAAGTGCCTTCCTCTATGTGGGCACAATTAAAGATGTCGAAGCGAAAGCTAAAGGAAATAAATAATGACGTTTAAATTAGTAATCGTTTCACCTAGAGGTTGTTACTTCAACGAAGAAGTCGAAGCTTTAACCATCAAATTAAGCAGTGGTTATCGAACGATTCTTGCAAAACATACCCCTTTAGTTGGTGCCATTAGTTATGCTCCAATGCATATCGTTAAAAACGGCAAAACGATTTACTATGCTCTTCATGGTGGCGCGATTAATGTTACTAAAGAACAAGTGACTTTAATGGTGAACGCCATTGAAAGAGCGGATGAAATTGATTTAGAGCGTGCTAAACGAGCTAAAGAAAGAGCGGAAGAGCGTCTCAAATCTAATGTTGACGGAATCGATATCAAACGCGCTCAATTAGCCTTGTATCGAGCTCTGTCTCGAATTGAAACTAAAAAGTTCTAAAATTTAAAAAAGACCAGCAATTCTTGGTTAATTAGCGAAGAATTGACGGTCTTTTTATTTGGAAATTTTGGATATTTGAATTTGTTCTAAACCTGTCTTTTGGTGAATAAACATTGGTTCGTCATATTCAAGCCGATAAGCGTAATATATATCGACTTGGTTGGCCATAGCAAAGTCCAATTCAATCAGTGTTACCTCACTTAAACATGCATTATTTAAAGCGGTTGTGAAGTCAATATTTTCACCTTCAAAATAGTATCGATCTATAAGAGAAACCTTACGTTTTAAAGTATTTCGTAATCTACTTTCTGAATTGATTTGTTCATATGGGATTTCTTCAATCTTTTGCTCATTAACAAGGAAGAATGAAGGGCTATATGATGTTTTGAAATCTGGATATGCTTCGTAAAGTTTTAACATATCATCAGCTTTATTTGGTGCTTCAAGATGGAAAGTTAAGATTTTGTTTTCTTGAACAACTTCTTTAAAGCCTTCCGTGAATCTTTCACACGCGGAACATCCTTCTAATGAGAAATAAATACAAAAGGTATCCTTTGCTTTAATGTGCTCATCAACAACTTCAAAAGTATCATCACGAGGTGTGAAACTTTCACTTAGCAAAAGATTACCATCACGTAATGGTTTAGCCTCACCTTTATAAGAACAGCCAGAAAGAGCACATAGAGGAATTAATAAAGCAAGTAACGAACGTTTCTTCATTTTTAATCTTTAATATATTAACATATTTAACATGGTTCATATCATTCTTTATCATCCAGAAATTCCACAAAATACTGGCAATATTCTAAGAACCGCAATGGCGACAAATTCAATGGTTCATATTATTGGACCACTTCCTTTTGAACTATCTGATAAATCGCTTAAACGTGCTGGAATGGATTATTTAAAAGATGCTAAATATGATTACTATTCTTCATATGAAGAATTTAATGAGAAATTCAAAATGCAAAAGATTTATTATGTGACAAAATATGGAACACATCTTTACTCAGAGGAACAATTCACAGACCCGAGTGAAGATGTCTA
>CAMGZN010000042.1 GCA_946183335.1 uncultured Caryophanales bacterium
GATGTAAACGATGGTTTTTGCTTGAGATAGCCCATTGCAATATAAACAAAAGCTTGGGCTAATTCAATAATTCCATCCTCATAAATGTCTTCAGGATATGTATCTAAAATGTAGCAATTAAACAAGTGAAGAGCGGTCTCAGTGACTGAGGTATCTCCATCAGAAAAAATCGTGATTTGACGGCACACTTCATTGAAATCTTGATGCATAAAAGGAGGCGTAATTTTTGATGGGTTGACCACCACAATTTTGTCACGAATTAGGACTTCGATTTCCGAGTCATATTTTTGATCAACAAGATAGATTAAAACGTAGGTTCGAAAATTTGGATGAACGTCTTTTCTTTTGAGAAAAATTCGAAGTGAATCAATCAAAAGATTGATGTTATAGTTCTTTAACTGGAAAATTGTTTGAGCAATATCGGCTTGAACTGTGCCAGTTTCTAAGGTTTGGAAAACCTCATCAAGTGGAATTAAAGTAGAGCCTTTTTTGGCATGTGCTTCATCCTCAATTCTAGTCTTCATTTCACGCAAAAATTCTTGAACTTCTTGAGAGATATATGGAAGGTTTTCATAATGACGTAATTTGATCCGTGCTTCATCAAAAAGTTTCTCACTTAGAAGGAGTTCGAAATGCATCTTCATGAGTTGGAATGGATGAGAAGTTTCTAAGATGGCTTGATACTTATCAATCTCATCTAACGCTTCCTTTCTTTTGCCTTGTTGGACAAGTGCGGAAAGAACAAGAAAACGTTCTTTTGGATCATGAGAATCACCAATAAGTTTGATCATTAGATCAAAGTTCTTTTGTTCAAATAACTCTTCAATCTTATTCACGTGTAACATTATATAACAAAAATCGCACATATACACGTGCGATTAATGTTATTGATTAAATAATTATTATTTAACGATGAGGCTCCAAACGGACCAACCGTTGGAAATCATTGGAGCCATAATCAGAGCAATAACGCTCATCATTTTGATGAGAATATCCATTGTTGGACCAGCAGTATCCTTTAAAGGATCGCCCACGGTATCACCGGTAACAGCAGCATGATGTGCTTCTGTTCCTTTCTTACCGAGTTGTTCAATATATTTTTTGGCGTTATCCCATGCACCACCAGAGTTTGCCATAAAGATCGCAAGCATTCCAGATGAGGCTAAACCACCAATTAAGAGAGCTCCTAATCCAGCTTTACCAAGGAGCACACCAACAAGAATTGGAGTGACAACGGCAACGATTCCTGGAACAACCATCTCTTTAAGAGATGCTTTTGTCGCAATATCAATGCAACGGTTATAATCTGGTTTTTCAGTTCCTTTAAGAATTCCTGGGTGTTCTTTGAATTGTTCACGAATCTCAAGAACCATCTTGTTCGCGGCTTTACCAACAGAGTTGATGACTAAGCTGGAGAACAGGAATGGAACCATGACACCGATTAAGATACCAATGACAAATGGGGTGACGTCAACAGTCATGTTGGTGAAGGCAGAGTTTGCGGTAATATCTTCAATTAATCCGCTAACTTGTCCATAGGACAACACAAGAGCTAATGCAGTAAATGTTGCCGATCCTGTGCAGAAACCTTTACCAACGGCAGCTGTGGTATTTCCAACAGCGTCAAGATGGTCAGTTATTTCACGGACTTCTGGACGTAAACCACTCATTTGAGCTAAGCCACCAGCGTTATCGCTGATTGGACCATAACCATCAACAGAAATAGTAATACCTGCTGTAGAAAGCATTCCAACAGCAGCTAAGCCAATGCCATAGATACCAAAGCAGAAGTAAGAAATGATGATACCAACCGATAAAGCAATCACTGTCGCAGCGGTTGATTTCATACCGCTGGCAAAGCCAGCAATGATGTTTGTCGCGTGACCAGTTTCGCTTTCTTTAGCAATATGTTTGACTGTTTTATAATCAGCCGAAGTATAAATTTCAGCAATTTTGCCAACAGCAACACCACAAGCAAGACCTGCTGCAATAGCAGCAATTGCCCATGGAGCAGCGTGTCCATCAACAGACATAAAGCTTCCATCACTATTTCTAAGATAGAAGATGCTTAGGAAGACGGAGGCAACAATAACAATACCGACGGCAATGTATGTTGCAATATCAAGTGTTTTTTGTGGATCTTTCCACTCTCTTAATCTAATGATTAAGACAGAAATAATTGAGGCAATAATGCCTAAACCAGCTAAAGCTAGAGGAAAGATAACTAAACGCACATCAAGTTGTGCTAAGGCTTCTTCACCTTTCTTAATTGCTGATTGAATAAAGACTGTCGCTAATGTCATCGCGGAGACAATTGAACCAACATATGATTCGCATAAGTCTGATGACATACCAGCGATATCACCAACGTTGTCACCAACGTTATCAGCGATTGTGGCTGGGTTACGAGCATCATCTTCATCAATGTTTGCTTCAATTTTTCCAACAATATCGGCGCCGACATCAGCACACTTGGTATAGATACCACCGCCAACACGGCCAAATAAAGCAACCATCGAGCAGCCTAGGCCATAACCAGTAATAATGTTACTGGCTTCAAGGACAGCATCAATTGAGTCACCACCGTTTGTGGCATTCAAAATGCCATAAGCGGCGAAGAATAAACCTGTTAAGCCAATTAGTCCAAAGCCCACAACACAAAGGCCTAAAACAGCACCACCAGAGAAAGCTACGTGCAAAGCACGTGGTAAGCCATGTTCGTTGGCAGAATCAGCTGTTCTACTATTTGCGTTAGTGGCACTTAACATACCGACTAAGCCAGCAAGGGCGCTAAACGCTGCACCAACGACGAAGCAGATGGAACTTTCCCATCCAACTCCTTCAGCTTGTTTAAAGGCTGGAATGAATCCTAAAGCCACAAAAACAACGGCAACGATAGAAATAAAAGGAACAATAATCTTAAACTCACGCTTTAAGAATGTAATAGCACCGCTACGAATGTATGCAGCGTTATTAGCAACATCTTTGTTCACAACTTGGAGTTTTTTGATTTTGTGATAGATCAAGAAAACATAGCCGATTGTGATCGCGGCGATGAGTAAGACGCAAGCTAATAAAATTAGATTTACTTTTTCCATGTTCAACCTCCTTTTGCGTGAGTAATTGTATATACGCGTATCAGTAAATGCAAGTAAAAAATAAAAGTGCCTTTAATAGACACTTTTAATTTTTTTATTTAATCTTTATAGATTAACGGTGTTTAGCGTGGAATGAAACAGAAACACAATCTGGACCGGCGTGACACCCATTAGTTGGGTTAACTTGACGAATTTCAAAACGAAGATCCCCGAACTTTTCAGTCAGTTTTTGCTTCACGATTTCTGCACCTTCTGGAAAGTCGGTGTGGGTAATCACGACACGGTGTCCTTTAATATCTTCTTCGAGATCTTCACAAATTTGAATTAAACGAGCAATCGCATTTTGACGTCCACGAGCTTTTTCAACAGTGACCATCTTTCCATCTTTATCTAAACAGATAATTGGCTTAATACCAATAATTCCGCCCATTAGAGCAGCAAAGCCACTTACACGTCCGCTCTTGGCAAAGAACTTCAAATTGTCAGCATAAAGATAGCATGCAGTGTGATCGGTGTTTTCTTCGGCAAACTTACGAATTTCCTCAAGAGAATGGTTGCCTTCTAAAATGTATTCAATAATTTCAATACCAGCTAAGTAAGCACAACCAGTAATACCTTTGGTATTGAAAACTTCAATAAATCGTTCAGGATATTTTTCTTTTAAGATTTCTTGGGCTAGTCTTAATGAGTTGAACGTGCTACTTAAAGCGTGAGAGAAGGAGACATATAAAATGTCCTTACCTTCTTTAAAGTATGGTTCAAATAAGGCCACATATTCTTCTGGGTTCACAGCGGATGTTGATGGAACAACACCTCCGCGGAGCTTTTCATAAAATGCATGGAAATCAATTGATTCATAATCGACGTATGGATAGACATTTTTACCTTCCCATTCATATGGCATGGAAATCATTCCAAGATCATACTTTTTCACGTCATCTAAGGTAAAATCAGAATCTGAGTCAACGAATATTTTATACATGGATAATCCTTTCATAATTTATTAATAAATTAAATTTTCTTAATATAGCAACGACGACGCTTATTTTCAAAGCGGTCAAAGTATTGCCACTGGGATAAGACTTGGTGGTTAGTTGTGAGGTTAAGAAGTGTCTCGCCATAATCAACTTCACCACTACTTAACATTTCGACAAGTTTATTTAGGAAGACTGCGCTAACACCCTTGCTTTGATATTCAGGAATAACACCAATTAAAGCAAAGTCGATGACGCGTGGCTTTTTCACGGCTTTTAAAATACGAATGATGCCAAGCGGAGTTAAGTGTCCACGACATTTTCTCACAGCTTCTTGGATTGATGGAATAACGAAGGCTACACCAACAATCTTTTCATTTTCATCCACAAGAACTGGCAGATACTTATTGTTAATAAGAAGTTTAAATTGCGCCTCTAAACTATCTTTCATCTTTTGTGTGTATGGAACAACACCATAGATATTTTTATATGTTTCATCTAATGTAGCAAAGAAACCATCTTTAACTTTGTTAATATAAGCTGATTTAGAACAATTGATGTCGACGAAATGAAGCTTATTAACTTTCATCACGTGTTCAGCAATACGTTTAATCTTTGGAGCGATGGATGGATCTTTTGACGCTCTAATTTGTGCCTCAACCCATTCAACTTCGGTTTCATAACCACATTTCATGATGAGGTCTTCATAATAATCGTAGTTATATTCTTCTTCGAAGCATTGTGGTTGATCAAAGCCCCAAACAAGAAGGCCTTCTCTTTCAAGATCAGAGAAGTTTAATGGCCCACACATGGTGTCCATACCTTGTTCACGAGCCCATTTTTCTCCCTCATTGAATAAGGCTTTAACAACTTCTGGGTCATTTATAAAATGAATTCTTGAGAAACGAGCACGTTTTTCTTTATGAATTTCATTATATTGGTGTTGAATAATTACTTGGATTCTGCCAGCGATTTTGCCGTCTTTATATGCTAAGAAGCACTTGTGATGAGCGACATCACTATAAGTGCATTTATCAGTAAAGATCTTTAATTCGTCTCCATATAAGGAAGGGACATAATAAGAATCTTTTGGATATAGTTTTAATGGGAACTTAACAAATTCACGTTGTTGTTTTTTAGTTTCAACAGGAACGACTTGAATCATATTATTTACTCCTTTGTTTAATACTTAACAACTACGTCGATAAGTATTAATGACGTGAGTATTATATTCCTTATATGTGTGCGTGTAAATAGAAAAGCATATTAAAAACCACACTCTTGCGAATGTGGTTCTTAATACAAATTAATTTGTGAAATTATTTATGAAGACCGAGGATTTCGTTGCGCTTTTGGATGAATTCTCTTTCAGTGATGATTCCTTCGTTGTAGAAATCTTTCCACTTCATGATCTTTTCAACTTGAGCATCGCCTTCTTCTTCTTTGCAGCATTTGCAAGCATCCTTTCCACGGATCACTTGAATCTTCTTGAAGATGTGTTCAAGAGCCCAGAATAAACCGGCACCGACAACTAAGAACAATGGAAGTGAAGCAAATCCAAGGGCAGCAGCGAAGACACCGTAAACGTCGTCAACACCAAGAGCTTCCCAATCTGGAGCATCTTGTTCTCCGGCAGCAACTAAAGCACATTCTGAACCAAATGCAGCAAGGCTAAAGACACTGTATGCAAGAAGAACAACGGCTAAGACAAAGAGCCAAATCTTCACATAATGGAAAATACGTTCCCAAACATGTAATGCTTTCATAGATAATCTCCTTTCCTGACGATATTTTATTCTTAAAAAGAGTAAAAATCAATTTATATTTCGTGCGTAA
Organism: uncultured Caryophanales bacterium; assembly: GCA_946183335.1. Lineage (GTDB taxonomy): Bacteria > Bacillota_I > Bacilli_A > RFN20 > CAG-826 > Fiminaster. The sequence continues at coordinate 5,909 of CAMGZN010000042.1, forward strand.
GTAAGCGCTTAAAATACGTGCTTGTAAAAATCACCAGCAATTCCTGATTATTTTGGAGATCTGCTGAAAAAAATTATCGCAAAATTCGCATATTTTTTTAAACCGATATACAATAGAAACATGATCCGAAAAGACATAAAATCCTTCGCAAAATCCATACCAAATAACGTTAAACTCGTTGTTGCCAGTAAATACTACGATGTCAATGATATTTCTGTTTTAATGCAAAGCGGGATTAAAGACTTTGGTGAAAACAGAGTAGATTCATTTTTGCCAAAATATGACTATTTCAAAGGTAGCGATATTCGTTGGCATTTTATTGGGCATTTGCAGAGAAACAAAGCTAAAAAAGTTCTCAATAAAATCGATTTTCTTCATTCACTAGACTCTCTTGAACTGGCAAAAATGATTAATGAAATCCGCGAAAAGGAATTACCAACATTAATCGAAGTTTCAGTAAATGAAGAAGAAAACAAAAATGGTGTAAAAATCGCTGATTTAGAAGAGTTTGTCGAAGAAGTGCTTAAATATCCAAAAATTAAGTTAATTGGCCTCATGATGATGGCTATTGATGGATCATCAGAAGAAAGTCTCCACCACCAATTTGCTGAACTTAGAAATGTTAGAGACAAACTCGAAAAGAAGTTCAGTATTAAACTCCCTGAACTATCAATGGGGATGTCACACGATTATAAGATTGCCATTGAAGAAGGTGCGACAATGATCCGCCTCGGACATATCGTTTCAGAAGAATATAAAAATTAAAAAGTGCATCAAGTCGATGCACTTTTAAATTTAATTAAGAAATATTATTTCTTTTCTTCTTCAAGTTTTGGCATGAAGTAGTGTGATTTGAGAATCGGGAATAACATGCATGCATTAGCACAAGCGGAAACCGCAAAGAGAGCGCAGAGCGCATACCAAGCACCTGGAATAAGTGATTCATCAATCACAACTGCAAGAATGCAGAAGACCGCAGCAACAACTTCAAGAACAGCGTTAGCAACGCAGAGAACTGGAATAGTTCTGCTTGGGCTTAATTTTGTCTTTGGGAAAGCAAATTCTTTGCTTTGATAAGCGATAACGACACTAAGCACAGCAACAGCTGCTAAGACAAAGAAGAAGATCATACCAATGATTTCTCTCTTCGCTCCTTTAAGACCAAAAGCGCAAATTCTTGAACCATTAACTGGGTCAACACCACAGCTATATTGGAAAACAATGAATGCGCCAATTGCAACTAAGAAAGCAAAGGCAGATAAACAAATCATAATACGAGAAAGAAGTTTAAAGTTGGATAATAATCCAGCAAGTTCTCTTACACGTTGTTTAAAGCTAACTTTCTCTTTTCGTTCTTGAGCTTCAGCATTGTTTTTTCTCATGGAATAATCCTCCTAGAATTAAGCTTCTTTAACGGCTTTGGCAGCACGTTTTTCAACCTTATAATCAACTTTTACTTTATGGGCAATAATTGCATACGCAATTGAGAAGAAGAATAAGACTGTATTACAAATCCAACAAACAGAGAGATTTGAATAAAGTGAGAATGAGAGTTTTGCAAGTGCATCAGGAAGAGTCACTGGCAAGACATTTAGGATTGGCTTAATAAAGAGTAATGCGCCGAAGACAACTTCGATAAGTCCGAATAAGACAATTGCGAACCACCAGAAGAATCCCATGTAAACGTATGGTTTCTTCCTAGAGAAGATCTTTAAGGCAGCAAAGATAGCTAAAATAGCCCACATACCCATAAAGACATATTGAACAATCACACCGTATTTAGAAACCATTCCAAGAATGTCTCCAATAGTGTTTTTAGTGGATTCGTCTTTAAAGACGTTATCATTAATAAGTTTCCATGCTGCTTCAGAAACAACCTCAGAAAGAGTTTTCTTATTTTCTTCAGTTTTAGCTTCTTCTTCAGCACTGGAATCGGCATAGTGAGCTAAAATAAGTGAATGAGATTCTTCGCTAGAAGAACTGGATGAACTGGATGAATTTGTTGTTTGATTCATCATTTGTTCGATAATCATCGCTAAAGCTTCATCAACGGAGAGAATTGTAGTCTCGCCTGTTTCCGGATCAGTTTCAGCAAGATTGTTATCAACAAGCATGTTTTCTAATTGACTTGTAATTTCTTCTTTCATGCCTTGGAGTTCTTCATCGGACTTGTACTCTGAACCACCAACACCATATTCAGCATATTCTGGATTATCAGCGGCAGCTTGAGCAAAGACATCCATTGTGTTCTCTAAAACACTAATAATGGCATCAGCAACACCATCAACTGTAGCTTTCGTTTCTCCACCATTACCGGTAAGAGCGTTATAAATTGTTTCTGTTTGATCATCTAAAAACTTATCGGTAATTCCGATATCATCTAAAAAGTTTTCGTTTTCTTTATCATCACCACTAACAAGATTTTCTCTAATTTGTTCTTTAAGAGTTTTCTTAGCCATCTTCTTAGCCATGGTTTTTGCTAGTTCATTAATGACACCATTAATTTCCTTGTTATCAATGACTTGTTGAATGACTGGTTTAAAGACTTCGTCATAAAGAGCCTGAACGCGCTCATCATTAGAGGCGTCACGCATCTTTTTCATTCCTTTTGTTTCGAGTTTTAAACTTAAACTAAATTTGATTCCATCACCATTAGTTTCCTTAAC
>CAMGZN010000043.1 GCA_946183335.1 uncultured Caryophanales bacterium
TAATAACGGAAAGGATTATAGTTTCGAAGTAAGAAATCTCATTAAAGAAGAAGATAAATTCTCTTATGGCTATTTATCAAAACTATATGATGGACGTCTACGCTGTGATGGCTTAACTACTCGCTCAAGAGTCCAACTAAATAAAACTGGTTATGCGACCTTCTTCCCAAAAGAATATCGAGGAAGCGAGTCATTTGCTTTTGCTCTTCGTGGTGGCACAACCATTAACTACGAAAGTGAAGAAGCACGTATTCGTAGTGTAAAAATTGACGCCACATTTAAGTTCTATATTCGTATTGAAGGAACAAATACTTATGACCGTGTTGACATGGTTTTTAACGATTTACAAATATCTTCTGATAACGGAGGAAGTACGACATATATCGAAGTTCCGTTTGATGAAGGAACAGTAGACAAGATTAATGGTGCTGATGCGATGTCTTTTGAATATTCCTTAAAAGATTTAAGTCAATATTCTGGATATGATATTACCGATGATTACACAAGTGATCCAAATAAAGAAAAAGAGCACTTTAGTATCATGCTCTATGAAATTCTTTTCCCAGGATCCAATTGGTATTAATGTTCTAAATATTTAGAAATATCGAGCCACTCACCCATCTCAAAGTCACATTTATCATCATCAAGAATTAATGTGCCTTTAGCTGGAGTGAACGTAAGTTCAGAAAAGTAAATCTTCCCACCGATGTTGTATAAATCAACGCGGACAAATGGGAAGATTTTTCCTAATTCTTCCGCGATGCGAACCATTCTATTCCAGTTTTCTGGTTTCTTTAATTCATAATCAGTTTTCTTCCACCCATTAAATTGGGAACCATCAAATGGTGTCCAATCAATGTAGTAATTGTTGTAACGAATATCTTCTCCTCGTCCAGTAACAACATACATAGATTTGGCAACACCATTAAAAACATGAATCTTATATTCAACTGGAAGGTGTTCTAGCTCGCCAATGTATTCTTCAATAATGATGCGTGGTTTGATTGGTGAATAATGCTTTTCACAAGTCATGTTGCCGTAGTTAGTTTTTAACCATTTATGGAATTGTTTTCGAGCTGATTCAATATCGAATTTAGATTTATCCCTAACAATCATATTAAAACCACAAGCGTGTGTACATTTTAAGACAAATCGGTTTGGCAATTCTTCAAACTTAATGTCTTCGAAGCGATCGACAACGCCATAACATTTAATTAATAAATCTTGGAATCCTTGTTCCTTAATATATTCACGTACTTGATCACGTGATGCACAGCGAATGACATCTGGATCTTTTGGATAAACAAACAATCTGAGATATTGAAGCTTTTCTGTGTAACGAACTGGATTCTTCAAATTTAGTTTATGATGAGTGATGTATTTATATTGTTTTTTCACATAAAAAACTGGACAGGTTTTGATAAGGATATTTCTAAAACATTGGAGTTTTGTCATGGTTTTTACCTCTTTAATTTGAGAGAACGAACAAATTTTTCTCTCGATAAAACTAATCCAATAACGTAGATAACTGCGTCGATTAAGAACATCACAATAATCTCTACAAGCATTGCTGTTTCATTGTCCATTGTTTTCATAAAGACGTTTTCTAGAGGCTGTTTTGTAAAGATATTTACGACAGCGACAACGCCGGATAAAACAAGGAGCTTGATATTGTTTAAATTAAAGATAATCTGCTTAGAGTTTTTCCATGTAAGCGCCATTAACGTGCTCATCATGAGTAGGTCTGTAACAGCCGTACCTACAGCAACACCAATTGCAGGGTGTTCTTTGAACACAACTGCTCCAAACAAGATAGAAAGAGCAACATTTAATGCCACAGATCCTAAAATGACATAGAGGTAAAGTCTTTCTCTTTTTTGTGGAATTAAAATTTGCGTGTAGATGATGTTGCAAATAGCAAATGTAACCATCATGCTGGATAAGACCATGAGAATTGTTCCGGCATCAGTGTATCCCGTAAGACCAGAGATTACTTTGGTGATAGGAACAGCTAATGTGGTGGATAAAGCAATGGCTGGAAGAACAATCAATAAAGTGATGTTTCCAGAGTACATGTTCAAATTGTTAAACTGCTTTTCGTCCTGTTTTTGCTGATAATAAACGGCTCTTGGAACGAAAACAGCACTCAATGACATGACGATTCCTAAAACAATCTCAATTGATTTAACGCCAACAGCATAAGAACCAACAGCAGCTTTTGATGGATCAATCAAACCAAGAATAAATGTATCCGTTTTGTCATAAAGTGAACCAACAAAAGCGATTATTAAAAGCATTGATAGCACAGGAAGATATTGTTTGAAATTATATGGTCGTGCTTTTTTGATTTTAACAATTTTTGGCAGATACATAAGATTTGAAAGCATTGTTAAGATTCCTGTCGAAACAACAAGGAATGAATATAGTGTCACGTTTTCAGGACGGCGGATCATCGCAAAGATAATAATGTCGACAACCGAAGCAATGATAATTGATCTAATTGCTAGATAAGTGTGTTTTTCAAAGGCTTGGAATAACCATTCAAATGTTAAAACATTTGTTAAGAAGTTAATGCTTAATATAAAGATCAAAGTTTTTCCTTCTCGTAAGGCCGGAATTGTGAATACGAGCAGAGCCATTAATCCGAACGAAATTAATGTTGCAATGGCTTGGATAATGAAAAATTCTTGTACCTTCGTTGATAATTCATCAGGGTCATTTCTAACTTTGACACATTCACGAACAGCGATGTTTGGAATTGCCACTTTTGCGAGCACTACAAAGTAGTAAACGAAAGCAGCTGCCCATGAATAAACACCAAGAGCAGAATCGCCTAGAACACGACAAATATATGGGAAAGTAACGAAAGACAATAATGTCATCGTTACAGTTCTTATAAGGTTAATTATGACGTTTGATTGTACTTGGTTTTTCATTCGTGTTAGATAAATGTTACATTATTTTTAGGCATAGCACAAAAAATAATTCATTTGTCTCGTTTTGTTTTTAATCAATAATGATTATAATTTTCCTATGAAAATCTTGATGGTTACTCAGTTTTACTATCCAGAGCGTTTTTCAACAACCGATATTGCAGAAGAACTAGTTAAACTAGGGAACCAAGTTACTGTCTTGACCGGAAGACCAAACTACGGTTATGGTCATATTCTTAGAGAATATAAAAACATCAAAGAAGAGAACATCAATGGTGTTAGAGTTTTAAGAACAAAGCTTTATCCACGTAAATATTCTCGTTTATCTATTATTAGAAACTATCTATCGTTTCATAGGAACGCAAAAAGATATGTTCGAAAACTAGATGATGATTTTGATATTGTTTTATCTGTTTCATTATCGCCAGTAATTTCAATTGCGCCAGCCATCAAATACGCTAAAAAACATAGTGTCCCTCATGTTCTTTATTGTCAAGATTTGTGGCCAGAATCAACAGTTGTGACAGGAGCCGTTAGAAAGGGATCTCTTGTTTACAAGATTCTTTATAAATGGTCTAGAAATCTCTATAGAAAATGTGACGAAATAGTTATTTCTTCTCCATCATTCAAAAATTACTTTAATGACGTTTTAAAAATTACGGATAAAAAGTTCCCCCTTGTTTATCAACCAATATTAAATTCAAAAGCACACCTTGAACCAGTTGTTTATGAAAAAAAGCATAATTTTGTTTATGCTGGAAACATTGGGACGCTACAATTGACCAGTGAACTCGTTGAAGCAATGCAAATGCTTAAGAGGGATGACGCAAAGCTCTACTTAATGGGCATGGGGATAAATCTCGAAAAGATAAAAAAACAAATTTCGGATGGTAATCTTCAAGATAAGGTCGAATATGTTGGTGCATTACCAATTGAAAAAGCTGAACGCTATTACAAAAACGCCGATGCTTTGATAGTTTCTCTTAAAAACGAGGGAACAGTTGGAAAAACTGTACCGAACAAAGCCATCCAATATATGAAATATGGTAGGCCATTAATTGGGGTAATAAAAGGAGATGCGAAAGACCTTTTACAGAAAGCTAACGGAACAATTTTCTCCAATGAAAATCCTTTGCAAATCTCAAATATTTTCTCGCAATTCTGCGATATTTCAGTTAAAGAAAAAGCGCAAATGGGATTAAACAACAAGCGCTATTTCGATGAATATTTGACAGCTGAAAAATTAACTAATCAACTCTTCGAAGTACTAAAAGATTTTAAGAAGTGAGATATTCCCTCTCCTTGTACTAAACTTCCATACATTGAATAGACCTTTGTCTTAGCGGACAGGGCCTTTTTATTTTTCTCAATTGGAGACGCTTGAAGGAAATTGAGAATTGCTTTTTTGATTCCTTCAGCGCTTTCGTCTTCAATCCAATAAGCATCGTTTTTAAACAAATCATAAAGACGAGGATGTTTCGTTGAAATTGTTGGGACACCACTTGCTAAGTATTCAAGCAATTTTGATGGAATTGATTGTTTATCTAATGTCTCGTTTAAAGGACGAGGGTTAATGTTGGCTAGAGCATGTTGCTCAATACCATACGTTTTCATAACACTTAATTGAGACAAATATAAAACACGACGATCTTCTTGCCCGGCAGCAGTGATATAAGTTTTTAATGGTCCGTTGCCAAGTAGCACAAGATTAACTTTCTTATCTAAGTCTTTAAATGCATCAACCAAGTTTTTGACGCCATAACGCTCATAAAGTGAACCAGCGAAAGCAAAATAATCACCAAGAGGTTCCTTCTTAAATGAAGGGATATCTTCAACGATTCCTTCAAATATATATGTCGGCTTTCCACCTATCCCATAAGCAGCAAGCAAACCTTCTGATAATGCTAAAAAACCATCGAGTTTTCCTGCTTTTTTGATTATATTTTCCGAATATCTAATTGATGAATCAGTTAGATTATGCGGATTGTCTGTTAGAACACCTATAACAGGGATGTGGTATTTACGTTTAATATGTAGGGCTGCATTGAGTAAATTGGTTCTTAAAACATCAACTACAATAACGGAATCTTTATGTAGATAAGCATCTAGGATTTTTACTGTTGCTTTTATAATCTCATGTTTTTCTTTAAACAGTTTGAAAATTTTTGAATTTTTAACTTTTGTATAGTGATAAGGAATTCGGTCATCATCATCACTTTCAACATATGGAAGAACCATACCCTTTGCACATGGACGATGTGAAACAACCTCAACGTTTTCATAAAGGGAGACCGCTTTAATAACTTTATGATAAAAATTTTGATTACTTGGATTTGGCAAAACACGGGATTCTGAACATATTCCCTGGAACACTTTTGTTGATGTTGATGATGTTAAGAAAATGACGTTCATTTAATTCTCCAAAAGCGATTTTGTTATTGATATGGACATCTTCTCGATTGTGTTTTCTTTAGCAATCTTAATGCAATTTTCAAATGTGGTGTTGGCTTCTACCTCTTTTAATGAATGAAGAACATTCTTCGCGGAAAAATCATTAGTTAAAATACCTGTTGATTTATTCAAAAGTTTCTTGGCTGAATTGACATTTAAATTTGAGATGACAGGTAACCCTTGTGACAACGATTCGTTGATTACATGACCATAAATGTCTTCATTACTTGGGAAGATGAAAACATTTGAAACAGCAAATACTTTAAACAACTCTTCTTTTGGCAAAAACCCATGCAAATGTACATTATTTAGGTGCAAATCTTCAATAATTTTAGCGTAACGATTATGTTCTTTTCCGTCTCCAAAAATATAGAGATGGTGGTCGTTCGGCATATCTTTCCAACATTCAATTAGAGTTTGATAGTTTTTACGTTTGATAAGTTGACCAGCAGAGACAAAAATTTTCTCTCCGACAATACCGTATTTTTCCTTAATCGCTTTTTTATCGTTTTGGCCTAGTGGTTTTTTAGCGATTTCTTTTTCATAAACTGTTGAATAAGGATAATTGAAAATCTTATCTGGTGCAGCACCATAATATTCCAAATATTTATTTGACTCGTTATCTGGAGATAAATAGAACTTAGCTTTTGAAATATAAGAAGTTTTTAAGTTCTTTTTCCAATTTGATTCTTTGTGATTAATGATTCCGCCATTAATGAACAAGGCATAAGGAATTTTTTTCTTTTGCATATAACGAATGGCCTTCATTTCAGCAAATTGTGAATATCCATTCATTACAATCAAGTCATATCTATTCTTTTTGATGTGTTTTTTAACGCCAGAAGAAATGAAATTTTCGTTCCCTAGTTTTAAACCATGAACCTTAACAAAGTTAAATTGATATTTGTTTTCGGAATAAAAAGATTTTGAACGATCTTTATTCTTTCCACGCTCAAAGATGACGGATAATTCCATATTCTTTGCCAGTTCGTTAAATAAACGAACCTTATATGGAGCTGGGTGATTGAAAACAATTAATACCTTTTTCATTCCAAACAATTATACATTGTTTATAAATGTTTAGAAAATTATAATTTAATCAATGAAAAATTGGTCTGAATTCTTTAATGAATTGCAACAGAAAGACTATTATCGGGATTTAATGTCTTTTTTAGATGAGGAATATGCGACAAAAACAATTTTCCCAAAAAGAGAAAATCTGTTCAAAGCTTTTGAACTTACTCCTGTTGAAAATATTAAGGTAGTTATCATTGGGCAAGATCCTTACCATGAACCTGGTCAAGCTCAGGGTTTATCTTTCTCTGTGCCTTCTGATGTGAAACCTCCACGAAGTTTGGTGAACATTTTTAAAGAGATACACAATGACATTGGTTGTGAAATGAACTTTAATAATGGTGATTTAACATATCTAGCAAAACAAGGCGTTTTATTAATCAACGCATATCTCACTGTTATCGCTGGCCAAGCACTTTCTCATCATAGAAAAGAGTACGATTTGTTAATGCTCGATGTGATTAAATTTTTGGACAAAATTCCAAACCCAGTTGTCTTTATGCTGTGGGGCAATTTTGCGAGAAAATACGCAAAATTCCTATCAAATCCCGAACATTTAGTCCTTCAATCCGCTCATCCATCTCCGCTCGGAGCGAACCACGGAGGTTGGTTTAATGAGCATCAATTTTCAAAGACCAATCAATTTTTAGAAAACAATCATTCTAAAAAGATTGAATGGTCGAATATCTAAATCTAAAATATTATTTGGGTGCTGAGCGAACTCGGCTGAGATAGTTCCTTCTTCGGAACTGACCATACCTGATCTAGGTAATGCTAGCGGAGGTGAACTATTTCATTTGTCCGCTGGAAAGGCGGATTTTTTATGGAAGAAACAGAAAATCAATATTCTCCATTAAGACAAAAAATGATCAAACTTATGCCATTATGTATCCTTGGCTTTATTCTTCTTTTTGTTGGTCTTTCCTTTATAGGAACATTTTTTGATGTCAAAGTTAAAATTGATGGAGTTAAAACATATCCTTCATTTAGTCTTGGAGATTGTTTATTTGGAAGCTCCTTTAGTAGACCAACTACATGGTTCTTTATTATCACGTACCTTATTTTCCCTCTTCTTGCGTGTGGCTTCATCTTTTTGGGAAGCAAGCACAGGAATTTCTATGTTGCGGCGGTGTTACTTTTCTTATTAAGTGGTATTAACGCAATTGTTGTGCGTGATATTGCTGCTAACGACTTATACGTCCAAAGCGGCTATGAGCTTGGTTATGAACCTCACGATATATTCTTTTGTTATGTTCTACCAATAGTGGCATTTTTCATTGCTGGATTAGCGGCATTATCGATTGCTGCAAGCCACGTTTCTATTAGTGCAATTGATATTACTGAAATCGGTGTATTAATCGCTATGGCCCTTGTTCTTAACTTTGTTAAGATTGTTCAACTCGGTGAAAGTGGTGGTTCAGTTAATTTTCAAATGCTCCCGCTAATGATTTTGGCTTTAAGAAAAGGACCACTTAAAGGCTTTATTGGAGCTGGCATCACTTACGGCTTAATTAGTTGTTTAACCGATGGTTATGGAATTGCAACATTCCCATTTGATTACTTATTAGGCATGGGTTCTGTATGTGTTCTGGGATTCTTCCAACCACTTATTTTTGGTAAAGATCAAAACGGCTATAACTTCAAAGGAATTTTATTTATTATCGTTGGCGGAATTCTCTCAACAGCACTTCGTTTTGTTGGAGGGTGCGCCTCATCAATGATTATTTATGGTTATGATATTAAAGCAGCAATGGCATATAACGTTCTTTATGTATTTATATCTGGAGCGATTGCAACTGCAGCTTTAGTAGCGATTTATAGACCAATGATTATGGTCAATAAACGTTTCCCAGTAGAAAAATAATCTTCTACAATATTCGTAACGAATCATATACAATTTATTTAACTTTAAATAGGTGATCATATGAAAAAAGAAACAGTCGCGAATGAAGAAGTGAAGACTCAAGAAGCTTCTTCAATTGAAGAACAACCAAAAGTTGAAGAAGCAAAAGAGGAAACTGTTGCTCCAGAAACTCCAACCGAACCAACAAAACCGGTCTACGATAGCGAAGAATTACAAGCCATCGAAG
>CAMGZN010000044.1 GCA_946183335.1 uncultured Caryophanales bacterium
ATTTTGCTGCTATGAAAAATAAAAAGATTATCACCATGCAAGATATTTCATGCTATGGTCAATGCTCAATTACTGTTGCTTTACCAGTGCTTAGCGCATATGGTTTTGAGACAGCAATTTTACCAAGTGCGATTCTTTCCACTCATACAGCCGGATTCAAAGACTTTTTTGTCCATGATTTAAGCGATGATCTTCCAAAGATTATTGCTCACTGGAAAAGAGAAGGCATTAAATATGATGTGTTATATTCTGGATATTTAGGCGATAATCGTCACTTTGAATATCTTTTAGATATTAAACGCAATTTATTAAACAAAGATTCTTTAGTCGTTGTTGATCCAGTCATGGGTGATCACGGAAAACTCTATCCAGCTTTTGGTCCTGACTATGTTGAACATATGAAATCCATCTTAAAAGAAGCTGATATTATTCTTCCAAATTTAACAGAAGCTTGCTTCCTTGCGAACAAGGAATACAAAGAAGAATATGATGAAGCTTACATTAAGGATGTTATTGCCTCTCTTAAAAAAGAAGGTGCAAAGACCATCATCTTAACTGGTGTTTCTTACCAAAAAGGAAAAACTGGCGTTGTTGTTGATGATGGAAAATATCAATACTACTGCCACGATAAACTTGAAACTTCATTTCACGGAACAGGGGATGTTTATTCATCATCATTTATCGGAATGTATTTAAAAACAAACGACCTCTTCTACTCCGCAAAATGCGCTTCAGATTTTGTGGTTGAATGTATCAAGAAAACAGTTGGTGATGAAAACCACTTATATGGCGTAAAATTCGAATCAATTCTTGCTGATTTCGTCAGTAAACACTAACTAAAAAAGTATGTAAAAGTCGCTCAAATCGATGAGCGACTTTTTTGTATAAATAATGAGGTTTTGCTAGAAAATTACCAGCAATTGATGGATATTTTAGTTATCGTTACGATCTTCAAGTTCTTTTGAAAGTTCTTTTTGTTCTTCAACAAATTTTTCAGCTTTCTTAGATTGTTTCTTAGTCACAACTTCTTGTTTCTTTTCAGCTTGTTCAAGAACAATACGATCGTAAGAAATATCAACGCCTTCACGATAGAAAAGGATACGGAGTTCGCGGTTTAAATCACGTTGAACTTGGTAGATATCATTTTCATCACATTTAGCGACGAAGAAGTAGTTAATATTCGATGCACCAAAATCGGAAATACCTTTATAGTAAGGACCTTCGATAATGGCTGGAATCTTCTCTTTAATTTCTTGTAAGTGGTCAGCAATAATTGCTTCAACCTTCTCAACAGGAGTTTCATAGTCACATGGGAAATAAACTTTCGCCAGTGAGAGTTCCTTGGTTTGGTTAACAATAGATTTAATTTCGTTGTTGTTTACAATCTTGATGTTTCCACCAGCATCAATTAAACGTGTAGTACGAATACCGATTTGTTGAACCGTACCTCTCCAACCATCAATAATGACGATATCACCAACTTCGTATTCACCTTCAAACACGATGAAGATACCGGCAAGGATATCAGCTACTAATGATTGTGAGCCAAGACCTATGATCAATGTGACAACTCCGATACCGGCAAGTGTTGCCGTAGCTGGAACGCCCCATTCATCCAAGATGAAGAATAATGCGACAAGTGCAGTAGCCCATTTTAAGAAGGACACAATTAATTTAGAAATTGTGACACCACGTTTGGTGTGGAAGCTCACTTTTGCTAAATAGTGAAGTGCCACTGCTAATGTAACAGCAAAGCCAACGATTTGAATGCTCTTTAATAAGTGGAGCGGTAAGTCACGAATGACATACTGTAAGATCGCGTTCGATGATGTTCCATGTAATAATGGCTGTGGATCCCATTCCCATTTTTCAACTCCGTCAACAATGCCAATGACTTTTTTGAAGCCGAAAATCTCTTTGTTGAATAAAGTAATGACCACTGTTGCGGCTACCAAAAGGGCAAAGAGGACCCATTTGATAATTATTCCCGTTTTGTTCTTTTTCATACCTAAAACCTCCTATGTTTTATTTTGATATGTTAAGTGTGAAGGTTGTTTTAAACATCTCAACTGGATCACCTTCACCATAACCTCCAGTTGCAGACATTTTTCCTAAAGAGACTGAAACAGTACATTCTTTATCTTGTAAGGCGTCTTTAATTTGTGTCGTGGTATAGGTGGTTCCTTCAACGCCAGTAAGTAAATCAAGCGTTCCGCTTAAAGTAACCTTTGTATCACCACTACGTTGTATATTAGAGTTATTTGATAACTCATATTTAAATTGCGTACCATTTTCCGCATCAATATAAAGATAAACTGGTGCAGAAGATGGATTATTTGGATTTGTTAATTGATCATCGTCAAAGAAATCAAACGTTAAGTCAAGAGTCGCTGTTCGTGTTGTTGAGAACTCATCGATATCGATTTGGTTATTGGCGATACTCAATAAAATTGGTTCGTATTTCCTTGTTATAAAAAATTGAACGCCACTAGAATTGGTAAGCTCGACCTGTGATTCAATGAATTGGTCATTTGAATCATATTTATCAGCAACGACTGTTAAATTGAATGTGTGGGAAGTGAAAATTTCTGGGTTTTCGCTAGTATCGAGCGCATCTTTTAGATGAATCCACTGTTGATCCTGAGTTTTGTCTAAAAGATATGTATATTTAATGTGAGTTTCATCATCTTCGAGAGTTAACTTAAAGTTTTTGTAGATGTAATCATATTCAGTAAATGTCATTTGGAAGCCAGCATAATAATCATTAGAGATTTGATTCATAGTCGTAAGACCAAAATCAATATCTTTAGCGAATGTGAATTCTTGTGGAGTTTCATAAAGTTCGTATCGACGACCTTCAGAAACATAAGTTATTTGATAAGTAAAGTTATCAGTCGCACCAAAGGAGACCCCACCATCAGGTGATAAAGAGAATGTTTGGGTGTCGTTTGTTAGATCTAATTCGTATTCCCGCTCATAGTCAGATGCACCTTGTCTTTGTAATGTCACATCAGTCAAGAGTAAAGACATACTTGTAATAGTGTTATTTAAATCAGTATATGCGACAGAACAATTGAATTTTTGGTTATCAACTAGTTTGCTTTCCATCGTGAAAGATTGGACACTTCCTTGTTCGATTCCATCATCATAAGGAATGAATTCGATGTCTTCGCTTTCCCAAATAGCTTGTTCTTGATCTGAGCTTTGAGAATCGACACGAATAAAGAGTTGCATTGGGTGAACGCCAAGTCGTTCTTTGATTCTTGAATCAATATTAGCAAGGCTAATTGATTGAACTTGGTTCATGTATGCTGGGACACTAACAGAATCAGAGATATTTAAGACTGTGTCATAAACATCAAGGATAAATCCAGGGAATGTGTCGTGTTCATTGGTGTAGCTTAATGTCGCTTCAAACTCAAAGTTCTCGTTTAACTGATAATTATTTGTTGGGACGAGTTCTTCGAACTTGTCAGCAACATATTCAGAGAAAGTAATTGGTGTATCGGTTGACCAAAGAGTTTCTGTAATAGTATCAGAATCATAAGATTCTAATGTGACTAAAGCAACATGGAAGGTTGCCGAGAATAATTGCTCTTTTAATTGTTCATTCATATTAGCAAGGCTGATCTGTTGATCTTCAAATGTTGGTTCAAAGTGAACAAGATCAGTTCCACCAGTAGATGAATTCATAATCTTTAATGCAAAGTTTTGGTACTTACTTCTATTTTGACCTAAAACTTTGGCATATAAGTTATAGTCAGCGTCAATTTCAAAGTTTGTTTTAAATCCATAGACAAGTTCGGCATCTGGCTCAAGAGTGAAGATTACAGGTTCTTGAGCTTCATCTTCAAAATACTCTCCATTAATATAGCCGGTCACTTTTTGATAGGAGTAATCCTTCATCAGTTGAGCAGCTTTTAGTGGGATATTATTGAGACTAATTGTGTTTTCTTGACCATCAATATTAAGTGGTTCTCTAATGATTGTGGTTCCATCGTCTAAACTGGTAAATTCAATATAGAAATTACTAAAGTGAGATGCATCACCAACAAAGTTGGTCGTGTATGTAAATGTATAATTTTCGGACATCTGATAATTCGAAGAGAAGGAAATAAAGGCATCATTTTTGAAGCGGAATGAATCAGATTGAGCGTAAACTTTCTTCTTACCGTTAACTTGGTATGAGAGTTCATATCTAAATTCATCTTCTGGACGTAGCTCATAGTTGAGTTCAGAATCTTGGAATTTTAGTTGTTGTGTACCATTTTCTTTAACTAAAGAGAACGTGTGAGAAGTATCTGTGGTAATCTCTTCTGGCATTTCTTCTTTCATTCTTGTTAAAGTGAGGTCTTCAATAAAGAGTTCGAAGTTAGAAAGAACATTATCATCATCGGATACAACTAAATTAACACCAAAGGTTTCACTATCAATGGCACATTCTTCAACAATGCTATATTCTCCGATGCTGTAATATGGTTCTTCATCAAATGTGAAGGAACCAGCTCTCTGGAATGGTGTTTTTACACCATTATTTAGATAACTAAATTCATATTTAAAGATGTGAGAGGCATCCATGAAGTATGGATTAAGACCTTCTGTATCAGCAATAGGGAAGCTTTGATATTCTTTTGTTTTCGCAAGTTCAAAGGTATGGAAGTTATCAAATGGATATTCATCAGGCATTTCTTCTTTTAGTCTTGTGATGGTTAAGTCTTCTAAATAAAGTTCAAATCCTGATAAGGCACCACCATTATCGATATAATCGACCATTGTTTTAAACATGTTTGTGTCGTAATCAAATTCTTTAGAGAGTTCAAATCCTGTGACTTCGCCTTTGGCAGGTACTGTAGAAGTTGTGAAAACACGGTCATATAAAGAAGATGGATTTCCTTCTTCTTGAACCATAATACGATATTCAGCACCGCTAGAAAGTCCGATGAATTCGCCACTATTTTCACCTGTAGAAATTTTCTTTCTGCTTTCATAGCTTTCATCAGATGATGTAACGCTAATATTAAAGTTATCAGTATCGTTATTCTCTAAAACGAGCGAATATTCAATTCGGTCAGAGAAAATATTTAATTCTTGAAATGTACAAGAGACGTTTTGGTTTTTAATAACAGTTATTCCTGTAGCAACTGCAACGGCTGAAACAGCAACAACTGATGCGGCTGTCGCGACAGTTGAACTAATTGTCGATGCTGTTGACGCTGTTGATGAAGTTGCACTAGAGGAACTAGACGCGCTTGAAGAAGATCCGGAAGTGGATGACGAAGAAGAGGTAGAGGAATATTCACTACCACTATTTAGTTCTTCTTTGAGTTGTTCTTTCTTTTCTTCGCGACGATTTTCACTCTTATTAGTTTGAGCTTCGCGTTCTTCATTGTTCGCTTTTTCGCGTTGCTCATCGCTTACAGATTTATAGCTATTTTCGTTTTGAAAAGAGAACTCGGTTTTTTGAGCGTTAGTAAATTCATAACGAAAATTTTGGTTTTCGTTGGTGACCTTGACTTCATTAAACTCGTCTTGTCTCATTGTGTATAGATTACTGGTTTTTTGCTTTCTTGTAAAGAAAACAACATTTCGTTAATTTTAGAATCAATAAAAAAAGCAGATAAATAAAGAAAAAATCACCAGCAATTTGCGGATGATTTATTCCTAAATACTTTTAGATTTAACCAAGAATTGCTGGTGATTTTGTTGCAATTCGCGGTTATTTACTTAACTTTATAATCGAAGTTTTTGTCTGGGAATTTTTTGTTATAGGCTTCAATACAAGCTTCGATAACTTCCATGGCGATTTGCTTACCATGAATCTGGTCAACAACAGTTTCTTTTCCTTCGAGTTCTTTATAAACCTTGAAGAAGTGTTTAATCTCTTGAAGAATGTGATCTGGAACTTGTTTGATGTCTTGGAAAGAGTTAAAAACTGGGTCATTTTTTGCGATGGCAATAATCTTTGTATCGACCTTTCCTGAGTCAGTCATTTCAAGCATTCCGATTGGATAACATTCAACAATGGCGAGTGGAACGATTGATTCAGAACAGATAACTAAAACATCAAGTGGGTCGCCATCACCAGCATAGGTTCTTGGAATAAATCCATAATTTTGTGGGTAATGGGTTGATGTGTATAAAACACGGTCCAGGATTAGAGCCCCAGAATATTTATCTAATTCATATTTGTTTTTTGATCCTTTGGAAATCTCGATACACGCCAAGAAATCTTCTGGAGTAATACGACTAGGATCAGCACGATGCCATATGTTCATAATTTTTTCCTCTTTTAGATTTTAACATATCTAAAAAGATATTGTCTTTACTTTTGATATCGATGAAGAGGGATGTATTTATAAACCTTCGAAATATAATCTGGATAAAGTGGGTATTTAGAACTAGAAATTGATTCAGCTAAAGCTGATGAGCCAGAGAAAAGAAGAATTAAGAAAAGTGGACCAATAATTGACCAATGGAAAATTCCATTCACTGCCACACCTGCGCCGATTGTCATGATGTAAAGGGAAATCCAAATTCCTTGTTCTCCAAGATAGTTTGGATGTCTCATTCTGCCCCATAAACCAATTGTATTGAATCCAAGATTATACGGATCTTCTAATTCATTAAGTGCTTTTCCTTCTTTTAGAAAGGCTTTCTTTGTTTCGTGGAATTTCCATTGTTCTTCGTCAGCAATCGTTTCAATTAGAACAAACGAAAGAGCTAAGCCAGCAGCGACAAAGTCCCAAGCGCCAAAAGCGGCGGGAGAATCCATCACCGCAAGCGCTGGGAATGTAATTGCTAAAACAATGGCGTTTTGATAAATCGAAATGAAGAAAAGATTGAACATCGACCAGGCAATATTCTTTTTAAAGAACTTTGATCCATGGACGATTTTCCAACGATAATCTTCTTCACCTTGCCAAAACTTCCAGGAATACGCGCCTTTTCGTCCAAAATTAATTGTTAAACGAATACCCCAAATGGTTGCGATTAGAGCATAAACAATTAGACGAACATCAAATCCGCCTTTGGCGCAGATCACCCAAGAATAGGCAATTGGAAGTAAGCTCCAAAGTTTATCCATTTGGGAATAATTGTGGGTGAGTTCACCAACAACGAAGCAATAAAGCATGCTTGCGCCACAGATTATCCCAAGTATAATCATTGTTTCAGATTGATTCTCTGTTAGATGTAAATCACTAAAGACTAGTGAGAGAATTGACAAGGTTAAAATAACAAGGACTGAAATAACAGTTGGTAAATATTTCTTCATATAAACTACTCCAAAAACGATTATATAATAAAAAGTTAGTTAATCGTAACTAACATTATATCTTTGTGTAGCCGAACTTTGAATTCTCTGAATCAAAGTAATAAAGCGTATCGCTTGGAGAATCTCCAACAAGATACTTTAATAAATGGACACTCGCCATTGAAGCGATTGTGCCAACCATCGGGCCCATCACGCCATCGCGAGGTTCTTTTTTAATATCCGGATTAAAGACATCCAATAATGACTTCTTTTCAAAAAGACAATACTGTCCTCGATTTCCATCAACACCAATATGAAGGAATGGGATTTTGTGCTTTGCACAAGATTCGCCTAAAACTAACTTAGTTTCCCAATTATCCACCGCATCAATAACGATATCAAAGTTATTAACAAATCGATCGACGTTTTCCTTAGTAATCTTTTCTTCAATTGCTTTTACTTCTAAGGCAGAATTTTTCTTTTTAAGTTCAGATTGGACGACTTCAACCTTCTTTTTACCGACATCTTCTTCTTTTAAAAGAATTTGACGATTAAGGTTTGATAATTCAACCTGATCAAAGTCGACGATTGAAAGATGAACAATACCATTTGTAACTAAAGAGGTTGCAACGTATTGTCCAACTCCACCAACACCAATAAGTAAAACTTTCTTACTTTGTAAGACGTGAAGTTTTTCTTCACTAAAGGTGGAGAGTTCTAAAAGGCGGTCATAGCGAGACATTATCCACCACCTCGAACATAAATTAATTCAATGACGTCGCCATCATTTAAAACATGTTCTTTAAATTTGGCCCTTGGAACAAAAGTTCCATTTACAGAAATCACTAACCAAGGGACAGCTTCAACTTTCTTGTAATCTAAAAGATCTTTGATGGTCATGCCTTCTTTGTATTCATTTGATAGACAGGAATCAACTTTTAGATACATATTAATAGGCCTCCAATAAAGCGTAGTTTACTTCTGGATAATGCATGTAAATCATTCTGGAGAAATCATCTCCATAGATGCCATAAATAGTCACAAGATAAACACCAGGACCTTGCATAATGAA
>CAMGZN010000045.1 GCA_946183335.1 uncultured Caryophanales bacterium
GTCGGGGCCACCACAATTGCTTGTAGATTTTGATTCTTATAATCAATTTGCTCAATAATTGGAATTACAAAGGATAATGTTTTACCTGTTCCAGTCGCTGATTGAATTAATAAGTTCTCACCTTTTAGTGCTTTTGGAATAACGCGAAGTTGAATCGCACTTGGATCATAAAAATGCTGGCGTTTTAAGCTAGCTATCATTCTTTCTGATAAGTTAATCGCATTAAAAGGCATAAAATTTTACCGCGCTTTATTATACACGAAAAATTCAATTCGTGTTATCATAATGGCATGAAAATCGAAATCCTTGAGCCATTTGGATATTGTGCGGGAGTTGACCGTGCTATAAACATGGCTTTTGAGTGCAAAAAAGAACATCCAGCACAAAAAGTCGTGGTTTTAGGAATGCTCGTTCATAACCAAGATACATTAGATGAACTTGCACGCTCAGGAATCGAAACATTATTTGAAGAAAATACGTCATTACTTGCTTTAATCGACAAAGTCGATAAGAACTCGATTGTTATTCTTACAGCACATGGTCATGCCAAAACGATTGAAGAAAAATTAAACCGTTTGAACATTCCTTTTATTGATGCAACATGTCCATTCGTTACATTAACCGAAGAAATGATTGAACACGGACTAGAAGAAGGAAGAGACGTTCTTTATTTAGGCAAGAAAAACCATCCAGAAGCCAACGCAGCCCTTTCTTTAAGCTCAAGAGTTCATTTAATTGACCCAAAACACGTTAAATTAGACGAGAAATATCATCGCCCATTAGTTATTAGCCAAACAACATTTTCCGAAGCGGAAATCGCTCAAGCTGTTGATATAATCAAAAGTAATCAAAATGATGCTGTTGTTGCCAAATCAATTTGTCACGCTTCTTCACTTAGACAAAGTGCTTTAAAAGATTTATCAAATGATGTTGAACTCATTTATGTTGTTGGTGGAAAAAACTCTAATAATACTAAAACATTATTCGAAATTGCTTCTGCCTCTCATCCAAAAGCAAAAGTTTTCATGATTCAAAATGCATCTGAAATTAATAAAAAAGACCTTAAAGGTCTTAATTATATCGCCATTTCTTCTGGAGCCTCGACTCCAAAGGAAGTCACTTTAAAAGTTAAAGAAACAATTGAATCCTTATTGGATTAATTCTGGTAAATCTTCGTGATCAACTTCGATTACTTCTAAAGAAGGGTCGATTGATAAGAGGATTTTTTTCATTTGTGGGATGAAAATCTTTTCTACTTCGTGAGCGACGTCTAAATAGTTGTAATGTTGGGCTAAAACGTCTCGTCGAATATGATGCGGAGTATCACCAGTAATAAAGATGTCGTATCCTTCATCCATAGCGTTTTTATATTTATACGAACCAGCACCGCCTAGGATAGCAACTGTTTTGATAACATCTTTTCCACCATGAATAAGGTGTGAATATTCTAGATTAAGCTTACGTGTTGCATACAATGCAAAGTCATGAATCTTCATCGGCTCTTTAAGTCTTCCACCACGGCACATATAACAAGTATCAAGCGGCTTAATATCTTGCAACTCAAGAGCCTCAGCTAAAGCATCGTTCATTCCTCCGACTCCTTTATCGAAGTTTGTGTGCATGGAATAAACAGGAATATTTAAAGCATCGATTTTTTCACAAACAATGCGTTTAAACTCACAATACTTAAAGACGTGGTACTTTGTACCATAGATAAATGGATGATGGGTTAAAATTAAATCTGGTTTTTCCTTCATCTGAAGGATTTTTTCATAAACAATTTCATCGAAATCGAGGCAAAGTAAAACCCTTTTAGTGTCATCTTTTAATCGACCAGTCATCAAGCCGACGTGGTCACCATGATCAGCAAGAGATTTTGGAAATCTTTTCGCTAAATTTCGAAGAAGTTTAATCGTGTTCATAATTGTTTTAACCTTTCAATCTTCTCTTTTAACTCATTAGAGTTATTCATTTGATAATTTCTTTCGTATTGTTTTAATAAGTGGTTTTTATATTCCTCAAACAAAGGATCTTGTTTAATATTAAATCCAAATTCTAATTCAAGTGGTTGAAGTTTTGATTTGCCTCTTCTAACAGAAATAACGTTATAGAAGACAGCTCCAAGAACAAGGGCTTCTTTTTCAAATTCGTAGCCTAAATCTTGAAGAGTTTTTCGAACAACATCCAAATCACGATGAGCGTCGATAACAATGAATTTAACGTGATCTAATTTATCCTTGTTCTTTAAAAGAATATTCGAAATCAGAATTCCACCCATTCCAGCGATTACCACCGTATCAACATCATCAGGAATTTCACTGATTCCATCGCTAAAAGAGATGGTGATTTCAGGATATTTTTTGGTATTGTTCTCTAGAATAGAGAATGGTCCTGGTTTATTTTCAACTGCAAAAACTTTTTTAGCGATTTTGTTCTCAACTAAATACATGGACAAAAGCCCATGATCAGCTCCAATATCCGCCACAACCGCTCCTTCTTTAATAAAAGAAGCAATAGTTAAAAGTCTTTGGGATAATTTCATTAGGAACGATATCCTCGGTAGTCTCCGAGCTTTTTAGCTCGGTTTGGATGACGAAGTTTCTTAATTGCCTTCGCTTCAATTTGACGAATACGTTCACGAGTAACGTTGAATTCTTTACCAACTTCTTCAAGAGTTCTTGGATGATTGTCTTCAAGACCATAACGAAGTTGGAGAACTTTTCTTTCACGTTCTGTCAAATCAGCCATAACCTCGTAAAGTTCATCCTTAAGAAGCGATTTGGTTGTGTATTCGTTTGGCGTTTCAACTTCTTTATCTTCAAGGAAATCGCCTAAGTGAGAATCGTCTTCTTCACCGATTGGAGTCTCTAAAGAGACTGGTTCTTGATTAATACGTTGAATTTCACGAATTCTGTCAGCGCTCAAAGCACCCTCTAAACGGTCTGAAATCTCTTCCGCGGTTGGTTCACGACCAAGTTCTTGGACAAGTTGGCGCTGCGCACGAGTAATCTTATAGATTGTTTCAACCATATGGACTGGAATACGGATTGTACGGGCTTGGTCTGCGATCGCACGCGCAATTGCTTGACGAATCCACCATGTAGCATAAGTAGAGAACTTAAAGCCTTTCGTATAATCGAATTTATCAACAGCCTTAATTAAACCCATGTTTCCTTCTTGGATGAGGTCTAAGAATGGCATACCGCGGCCAGCATATCGCTTTGCGATAGCAATAACCAAACGAAGGTTAGCTTGAATTAAATCTTGTTTTGCTTCTTCGTCACCAGCGGCAATGCGTTTAGCTAATTCAGTTTCTTGTTGAGCGGTTAATAATGGGACTTTACCAATTTCACGAAGATAAATCTTCACTGAATCATTAACTTTGACGTCTCCAACAATCATCTTGGATAAGTCGGCAGTAATTTCTTCTTCTTCAATTTCATCTTCACCCATCATGTCATCATCAGCAAGATCCATTTCAGCTTCATTCATTTTGGATTCATCGAAATCGATATCTTCCATATCTTCTTCATCAGAAATGACGTTAACTTTGTTAGTTTGGAAATATGAAATAATGCCTTCGTAGTCTTCGTCGGTTAAATCTAGCATCGAAGTAGCATCATAGATTTCTTCTTGCTCGATAGTGTTGTCATTTTCTTTAGCCTTCTTTAGAAGATCTTTTTTGATAACTTCTAAAACATGGGCTTGATCAACGCTTTCTTCAGAATCATCATCTTTAGCTTTGCTAGCTTTCTTTGCTTTTGTTGGTTTAACATCTTTTTTGGCATTCGCCTTTTTAGCGGCTTTCTTTGCTTCTTCCTTTGCCATATGTCATCCTTCCTTCCAATGTGGCTTATTGGCCGTTTTTTGTGGTTCGTTTGATATATTCGTCCATCAGCCGTGCTTGCTCTTGGACGCTTTTTCCTTCAAAGGCCTTCAAGAGATTGTTCCTTTCGTAGACCTTTGTTCTTTCTTCGGTAATGATCTTCTCACAATCTTTCAGTGCTTCTGGTGAATACTTAATTGTGGAGACTTTGAATGAGAGACTTGTTAATAAATTAACAACCTCTTCTTTGTTATTGACATTTGATAAAGATACAATGTCAATTAATGCACTTGGTGTAATCGGTGCATCTGGGTAGTTGTGGACAAAGTCCACTAAGAAATTTGCTAAAACACGATATGTCTCGTTGTAGAAATATTTGATTTTTTCTTCAAAGAAGATGACAGCCTCCTTATCAACCATCATCTGTTCGACAACCATGCTTTCAGCGAATTCTAAACGACGTAGTTCCCTAGGAACACCCTTGCCTTTGTGTTCAACGATAACGTCAGTTTTGTTATTTACTTTTTCTATTTTTTGACCGGATTTATATTTTTCAACTAAGTTACGAATTGCTTGTGCAGAAAATCCGGTTACTTTTTCTAACTTATATATATAGTTATCAGCATCTAAACTTGACTTTAGACGAGAAATCATTGGTACAAAGTGATTAATCACTTTTTTCTTATCTTCATTTGAGGATAATGGGGATGTGCTCTCATAATAAGCGATGATGAAGTCAAATGGATCAACAAGAGAATTGACATAAGCTTTCAAAGCTTCTGGACCATCTTGCTTTAAGATTTCATCTGGATCACGAAGTTCTCCAGCTTGGCTGACATAGCGAGCATGAATGCGAGCCTCGTTAAGTTGAGAAATAATCTGCATCATTGCTTCTTGGCCTGGACGATCTCCGTCTAGACAAACGCGAACCTCAACATTGAGTTTACGTAGTTCATCAATATGGTCATTTGTCAACTTTGTTGACATTAAAGCAACACAAGATGTAATTCCAATGCTATCAAGCGCAAACACATCCATGAATCCTTCTACTAAATAGATGTATCCATCATGCTTAACAGTCTGTTTTGCGTTATTAAAGTTATATAAAACTTTCCTCTTATTAAAAATGCGTGTTTCTGGAGAGTTAACGTATTTAGGAGCATCATCACCACTAGTCATTTTTCGAGCAGAGAATCCGACAACCTGGCCACTCTTATCAAAGATTGGGAAGATTAATCTTCCAGCATTGTTATCACTCATACCACTAGTTTGCAATAAAGCGATGCCAGTGTCTTCAATGTTCTTAAAAGAAAATCCTTTTTGCTTGAGATATTCAATAGTCCTTTTGCCATCAGAAAGAGAATAACCAAGACCGAATTTAGCTTGTTGGTCAGCACTAAGTTGTCTTTTCTCGAGATAATCTCGAGCAATTTTACCTTCATCGGTGATTAAACAATATTTGTAGAACTTTTGAAGCTCAGTTATGCAGTCATAAACTGGAACAAGGTCCGTATCGACTGGTTTTTGATATGTCTTCTTATGAAGACGTGGATCATCATAGCCAATAATTTCGGCTACTTTTCGAACAGATTCTTCAAAAGTACACTTCTCGTACTTCTGTACGAAAGTAAAAACATCACCACCAATATTATCAACGAAACATCTAAATGTTTGATGTTCTTTAGAAATTTGCATTGACGGCTTATGGTCATCATGGAATGGGCAGATACAAACATAATTGCGTCCTTTCTTTTGAACGCTTGGCAAAAAATACGAGATGATATCAACAATATCAGCACGTTCTTTGATTTCTTTTAATACATCGTAATCTATTGCCATAAACTTTGTTTATAATCTACTAAATATTTACTAAAAAATTACTAATCAATGATTTTGCTCTCTAAGAACTCGCGAACCTTTTCTACCGGAATTCTTTCTTGCTTCATCGAGTCACGATCGCGGATTGTAACACATCCATCTGTAGCAGTATCAAAGTCTACTGTAATACAGTAAGGTGTACCAATAGCATCTTGACGACGATAACGTTTTCCGATACTTGCGGTTTCATCATAAGTAACAGAGAAATACTTATTTAGCTTTGCTAAAACTTCTTTTGCTTGTTCATTGAGTTGTTTGCTTAATGGAAGAACAGCGGCTAAATATGGAGCCACCTTTGGCGAGAAGTGCATCACAATACGTGAATCATTCTCTAATTGCTCGACATCGTATGCTTCGCATGCGAGCATTAAAAAGATACGTTCAACACCCATTGATGGTTCAATGCAGTATGGAATGTACTTTTCATTTGTTTCAGGGTCAAGATATTCAAGTGATTGTCCACTAGCATCCATATGACGTTTCAAGTCATAATCTGTTCTATCGGCTACGCCGAGAATCTCTCCCCAGCCAAATGGAAACTTATATTCAACGTCACAAGTTGCTTTACTATAGAAAGCAAGCTCTTCTGGTTCGTGGTCACGATAACGAAGGTTTTCTTCTTTAATATTGAATGATTCTAAGAAGTGCAAACAATACTCTTTCCAGTAGGAAAACCATTCTAAATCAGTTCCTGGTTTGCAGAAGAACTCCATTTCCATTTGTTCGAATTCTCGAACACGGAAAATAAAGTTTCCCGGAGTAATTTCGTTACGGAATGATTTACCAATATTACATATACCAAATGGAATTTTTCGACGAGATGTTCTTTGAACATTTTTGAAGTTCACAAACATTCCTTGCGCGGTTTCTGGACGTAAGTATACAAGTGATTCGCTTGCCTCGGTAACGCCAATGTGTGTGCGGAACATCATGTTAAACTGACGGATGTCAGTAAAGTTAGATTTACCGCAAACTGGGCATTTAACTTTTTTATCACGAATAAATTCCATGAGCTGATCGTTGTTCATTCCATGAACATCGACTTCAGGATATTGTTCTTCGATCAAATTATCAGCACGATGGCGAGCATGGCATTCTTTACAGTCGATTAAAGGATCGGCAAATGTTGCCACGTGCCCTGTAGCTTTCCAAACACCTGGGTTCATAAGAATCGCAGCATCAACTCCAACATTAGTTGGAGATTCTTGAACAAACTTTTTCCACCAGAGTCTTTTAATGTTATTTTTAAGTTCAACACCTAAAGGACCAAAGTCCCAGGAGTTAGATAATCCACCATAGATTTCGCTATCTTGGTAGACAAAACCGCTCGTAATTAAATGATTTACGATTTCATCAAATTTCTTTTCCATTTTGGTACCTCAATTAAAATTGAATGCTAAATATAATGTGTTTGAAGACACATCTTGTCAACCTACTATGAGTGTATTTTAGTTAATTTTTAGTTAATTTTGAAGTAATTTGAGTGAATTTAATCGAAATTCAACTGTGGTGAGAATAAATTCTTCGAGAAGAGAAAGAACAACGAGGCATTCATCTTTCTCAAAAGCAATATGATCGTACATTTCTGGCTGAACCATGAAGATATAACGAATTATTTTTAATAAACGACTACTTAATTTAGCCCCATTCTGACCATCAAAACAATCGCGGCAGATAAATCCTCCAGTTGAAGTGTTTATCGCGACTATGTCGTCTTTTTGACCACATTTTTGGCATGCTTTCACATTCCAGCCATATCCAGATTCATTTAGAATGAAGGCTAGATAGATAATTGCAAGAGTATAATGGTCAAATCCGTTTTCTAAAAGTTCAATAATGCGTTGGATTGAATTGTAAGTTTTGTGGAGCTCTTTTTCTTGAATGAACTTTGATGTAACTTCGCCAATAAAGTCGAGCATCATTAAGCCCTCATAGGAATCACGGAGTTTAGCATGCGAATCGATAACATTTCCTGTCTTTAAAGACAGACCATCTTTTGTTTTCATTAAATCGAAGTGAGAATAGGCAAACGGAAGAACACTAAAAGAGTTCTTTGATTGGATTTTGCGAACTCCTCTAGCCAAAAAAGAAAATGATGATCGTTTGTTAATAACAGTCACCATCGCATCATAATCGCGATATGGATTGACGCGTAAAACAAGACCATCGATTTCCATTATTTATAACCTAGTTCTTTCAGTAAGCGTTGGTTATTTAACCAATCTTCTTTCACAGAGACAAATAGTTCGAGAAAAATACGTTTTCCATAATATTCTTCCAAATCTTCCCTGGCTTTTATTCCAACAGCTTTGATGCGCTTACCGTTTTTTCCAATAACGATACCTTTGTGAGATTCCTTATCAACTATAATAGTTGAACAAATAACACATTTTTCTTTTTGATTTTTCCTAC
>CAMGZN010000046.1 GCA_946183335.1 uncultured Caryophanales bacterium
AACCGACGATTATATTATATAAAATAATATCCATTTCAAATCTCCTAAATACGCGTATATTCTAATAAAAAACTGCGTTACTTTTCAACATTTTGTTTGCTATAATCAATTTCTGGAAATTGAAATTTAGATATGGCTGACAACAATAAAAAATCTTCATATACAGCTGCTGATATTGACCTTCTTGAAGGTCTTTCTGGCGTTCGAAAAAGACCAGCCATGTACATCGGCTCAACTAACCTCAATGGACTACATCATTTAGTCTGGGAAATCGTTGATAACGCTGTTGATGAAGCACTCAATGGATTCGGCAATGAAATCGTCTTAACCATCCATAAGGATGGTTCTTTGTCAGTTTTGGATGGTGGAAGAGGTATTCCAGTTGACATACATAAGGCCACCGGAATGCCGGCTGTACAACTCATTTTTACAACCCTTCATTCGGGTGGAAAATTCTCTAATAAAGCCTATCAAAGTAGTGCTGGTTTACATGGTGTTGGAAGTTCTGTAACTAACGCCCTTTCTGAGTACTGTGATGTCACTGTTTTTAGGGACGGAAAGACATATCATATTCGCTTCAAAGATGGTGGAAAACTTGAGACTCCTCTTGAGGTTCTTGGTAATACCAAGAAGCGTGGTTCTTTAATCAGATTTAAACCAGATGCGAAGATCTTTTCCAGCGTTGATTTTAAATACGACATTATCGCAAACCACATCCAAGAAAGTGCCTACCTTTTGCGTGGTGTGAAATTCGTTCTTCATGACGAAAGAAGCAATCAACATGCTGAATTCTGTTATAAAGACGGAATTAAAGAGTATGTGAACTACTTAACAGAGAAAAAACAACATATTGGTGAGTCGATTTACTTTGAAGGAAAAGAAAACGGAATTGCAATTAGTATTGCTTTGCAATACTGTTCTGAAGATTATCAAGAAACAATCTATTCTTACGCTAATAATGTGAGAACTCGTGACGGTGGAACTCATGAACAGGGTTTACGCGCTGGAATCACCAAAGTTGTGAATGATTATGCAGAACAAAATAACCTTTTACGTAGTAAACAAAAACTTGAAGGTAATGATATTCGTGAAGGATTAACTGCAGTAATTAGCTTAAAAATTCCTGAACAAAAGCTTGAATTTGAAGGTCAAACAAAACAAAGATTAGGATCACCAGAGGTTCAACCAATGGTATCTAGCTTTATTTATAATAACTTTAGTTATTATCTTAACGAACACAAAGAATTTGCAGTCTCTTTGATCCAAAAATGTTTAAAGGCTCAATCGGCTCGAATTGCAGCTCGAAAAGCTAAAGAAGAGATTCGTTCTAAGAAAAGTATCAAACAAGACATAGTCTTGTCTGATAAACTTACTCCAGCAACATCTAAAGACTATGATAGTAATGAATTATTCATTGTTGAGGGTGATTCTGCTGGTGGAACAGCGAAAAACTCACGTGATCGAGCCCATCAAGCCATATTACCACTGCGTGGTAAACCATTAAATACTTTTGGCCTAACTTTAGAAAAAGTCTTAAAAAATGAAGAATGTGCGACATTAATCAACACAATTGGTGCTGGTGTAAATGAGTCCTTTAATATTGACCATGCCAAGTATGGCAAAATCATCATTATGACCGATGCTGACACCGATGGAGCCCATATTCAAACACTTTTAATAACCTTCTTCTATGGTTTTATGCCAGAACTCATTAAGAAGGGTAAACTATTCGTCGCGATGCCGCCATTATACCGCATCGCTCGTGAAGTGAATCATAAAATGATTCATCGTTATGCCTGGGATGATGCTGGACTAGAAAAAGCCAAAAAAGAAGTTGGCGCAGGATGTCGTGTTTCTCGCTATAAAGGACTTGGTGAAATGAGTGCTGAACAACTCTGGGAAACCACAATGAATCCAGCGACAAGACAATTAACACAAGTCACAATTGAAGACTCGCTTTTAGCTGCCCAAGAAGTGAATGTTTTAATGGGTAATGATCCAGCAAACAGACGTCATTGGATTGAAGAAAATATTAACTTCAACGAAGTTGATTCGTTTATTGATGAGGTGAAATAAGATGGCGAAGAAACACGTTATTCAACCAGTCGAAATCGTCGAAAACATCCATCATGAAACGATGGAAGAGATTATTGGAAGTCGCTTTGCGACTTACGCCAAATACGTTATCCAAGATCGTGCCATTCCAGATGCTCGTGACGGCTTAAAACCAGTTCAAAGGCGAATCATCTATGCCATGTATAAAGATGGTAACATTTACTCACGTCCAACCAGAAAATGTGCTCATACTGTTGGCGCAGTTATGGGTACTTATCACCCACATGGTGATAGTTCCATCTATGAAGCACTTGTTCGCATGAGTCAAACATGGAAGGTTAACAACCCATTAATTGACTTCCAAGGCAACAACGGATCCATCGACGGAGATGGTCCTGCTGCTTACCGTTATACCGAGGCTAGATTAAGCCAAATTGCGGAAGAAATGATCCGTGATATTGATAAAGATACAGTGGACATGTCACTCAATTTTGACGACACTACTTTTGAACCTGTTGTTGTGCCTTCTCGCTTCCCAAATTTACTTGTTAACGGAACCGAAGGAATTGCTGTTGGAATGGCTACAGAAATCCCAACGCATAACCTCAAAGAGGTTATTGATGCAATAATTTATCGTATCAATCACGTGAGAGTCGAACCTCAAGATCTTCTTCAATTTATCCCTGGGCCAGACTTCCCAGGAGGCGCAAAAATCATCCGTTCAAAAGGCCTTGAAGACATCTATTTAGAGGGCCGTGGACGTATTGAAATTCTCTCCAAAACAGAGGTCATCAACAACGATAAAGAAAAGAAGATTATTGTCACTGAAATTCCATACAAATCCGTGAAAATTGACATTGTTCACGAGATCGATATGCTTCGTCACGATAATGTTCTTCCAGGCATCGCTGAAGTTCGTGATGAATCTGACAGACAAGGTTTAAGAATCGTCATTGATGTTAAAAAAGACGCCAATATTGACGTTATTCATCAATATCTTTTAAGTAAGTCTGGATTACGTTCATCTTACTCAGCAAACATGGTCGCAATTGTTAATGGCTCGCCGAAAACAATGAATCTTTTAGATTTCATTGATTGCTATATTGAACACCAAGTTAACGTCATCACTCGCCGCTCCAATTTTGAGCTTCAAAAGAACCAATCCCGACTCCATATCGTTGACGGTTTAATCAAAGCGATTTCCATCCTTGATGACATCGTTAATTTAATTCGTCAAAGTAAGGACAAAGCTGACGCAAAAAAGAATTTACAAGATAAATTCGGCTTTACTGAAGCCCAATCTGAGGCAATTGTCATGCTTCAACTTTACAAATTATCAAACACTGATATCACAACACTTTTAAATGAGAAAAAGAACCTCGAAAGTAATATCGAATTCCTTAATGGAATTCTTGAAGATAGAAATAAACTTAATCGTCTCCTTTGCAGTGACCTTCGTGAGATCGCAAAAAAGTACGGTTATGAACGTAAAACACAAATTATTGATAAGCAAGAATCAACGCAAATTGATAAACGTGACTTAATCAATAAAGAACTTGTACAACTCGCTATAACTCGTGATGGATATTTTAAATATTCATCACTCAAATCATATCGCAGTAGCGGTGAAGATCCACTTCCAGGAATGAAGGACGGAGATGTCCTTGTTTATAACGGAGAAGTCTTCACAACAGACTACCTCATTTGTTTTACAAATGCCGGAAACTTCCTTTATGTGCCTGTTCACCAATTAACGGAAAATAAGTGGAAAGATGAAGGACGACACATCAACTATCTTATTTCCTTAAATCCTAATGAAAAAATAGTGCGTGCATACGCGGTCGACGTCTTTAGAAACGATTTATTCTTCGCTTTAGTGACGAAAAATGGTCAAATTAAACGTCTTCCAGTCTCTGATTTCCAAGTTGTTCGTTATTCAAAACCACTCATTTGTATCAAATTGCTCCAAGACGACGAGCTTGTTGACGTCGCTTTAACGGACGGAGACTCTAATTTAGTCCTTTTCACCAGCGACGGAAATTCAACGATGTTTAATGAGAACGAACTTCCAACAAGTGGTATGCGAAGTGGTGGTGTAAAATCGTTTGCAAAACTAGGTAAAGCACACATCGTAAATTTACTTGCTTATCCAAAGGATAACACAAACGGAAAAGTCGTAATTATTACGGATAAAGCATGCATCAGAATTTATGATGTTGAAAAGACTGAATTAACCTCTCGTTTAGGCAAGGCATCCAATGTGTTCAGAAGCTTCAAATCTGACGTCCATGAACTTGTTTACGCTTTCAAATTAAACAAGGAAGAAGAAGTCAATAAGATCCGTTTCCTCACCAATATGCAAGACATTCAGGAAATTGTGGTGGATGATTATCACCTCACTCCAATGGATCGATACGCTAAACAAAGCGTCCAAATGGGGGCAAAAATTCGTCTTGTGACGCCATTTATTGAATCAAACGAATTTGTTGACGCAAAAATCGTTTCTCATTACGTTCCAAAAGAGGTCGTTCATGATTTTAAAGAAGACTTACCAAAAGAGGAAGCTTCTTTAGAAGAAATCAAAGAAGAAGAGGAAAAAGGATACACCCAAATTTCCATCTTCGACGATGACTTCCTAAACGATTAAAATCATTAAAAAATAATGCAAAAACGCCATAAAATCGGCGTTTTTTTCATACATATGCGAATTATTCTCGCTTTTAGTTAACTAAAGAACGTGTATAATTATGATATGTGCAAAGTTTATGTTCCTTATGCCCATGCTAAATCAATCTTTGAAATTGAGATTGATTTTTATAAGAAACATGGAATTAAGACCGTTTTATCGGATCTAGACAATACTCTAGATTCGTATAAAACAAAGACACCAAGCGCAAACGTTGTTTCTTTTAAGGAAGTTTTACAGGAAAACGGGATTGAATTATTTATCATCTCCAACAACACTGGAAAACGTGTCCAAGAATACGCCGATGCTCTTTGTGTTAGATACGCTTCCGCCGTTGGTAAACCATTTGCTCGAAAGCTGAAACGTAAACTTAGTCAAGCACAGATTGATTTAAAAACAGCGGTACTTGTTGGCGATCAAACTGTCACTGATATTGCTTCAGCAAATCGTGCTGGAATACTTTGTATTCTCACCGATAAAATTGTCAAAGAAGATCAACCAACAACACACTTTAACCGCTTGTTTGATCGCCCGATTCGTCATCGCTTAAAGCGAAAAGGCAAGTTAATTGATTGGAGGGAAAGATAATGGCAAAAATTTCTCAAATTCGTCGCTGCTATAGTTGCGGCGCGGTCTTACAATCTGAAGACCCAACAAAAGAAGGATACGTGAAAAAGGAAACACTCGAAAATGCTTCCCAAAACTTTTTGTTTTGTGACCATTGTTTTGAACTAGAGCGTTACCAAAACAAATCCAATGAACCAGAAGTCAGTGAAGACTATTTAAAGTTCATCATGGACGCTAAGCGTAAAAACGCTTTGCTTGTTTACGTTGTAAATCTCTTCTCTTTTGAAGCTAGTTTCTCCCCTCAAATCAACGCGATTATTCAAGGAATGGATATTCTTGTTGTCGGAAATAAGTTTGACCTCTTACCAAATAGTTGCACTGAAGAAGAAACAAAAGAATACGTTGCTCATCGTTTCCGTGCCTCTGGCGTTAAACTCACTAGAGATGATGTTGTCTTAGCAACCGCGACCACGGATGAAAACGCGAAAAATATTCTTTCAAGAATATACGAACTTAGAAATGGACGCGACGTTTATGTTATCGGTGCGTCTATGAGTGGTAAAACCACTCTTGTTCAATCGTTCCTTCGTGTTTACTCAAATATGAGTAAAGGAACAATTTCCACTCATCTTTATCCAAAGACCAAATTATCGGTCATGGAAATTCCATTATCTCGTACAACATCATTATATGATGCTCCGGGACTTTCCATTAATAACTCGATTCTTTTTAACCTTGATCGAGCCACATTAAAACAAATCTACTTAACCAAGGCTGTCGAAGCTAAAAAAGTTAGCCTCGAGGAAGGCCAAGTTCTTTGCTTCGGTGGAATTGGTTACATCCAACTCTTAAAAGGCAAGAAAACGGACTTTAAATGCTATTTCCATGATCATGTTGAGTTAAAGAAGATTACTGGCCAACACGTCGATGAGAAATTTATTCAACTAGTTCTCCGTAAACGTTTAATTCCATCCTTGCCACGCATCCATTCCGGACATGATTTAGATGTCTTTGAAATTACTATTACCGAAAGTAATTTCCGCGATATTGGTGTACAAGGTTTAGGCTGGATTAACTTTAAAGCCGCTAATCAAACATTCCGTATCTGCATTCCAAAAGGAGTTGCGATTTATTCGTCAAGACCAAAGGTCTTAGCTAAGTAATTCATGGCTAATTACATCATTTACGGTGGATCTTTTGATCCAATCCATAATGGACACCTGCGCATTGCGCGTTTCGCGTCGCTTAAGCTTAACGCAGACGTGATTTTCGTGCCAGCGCGCTCACCGCGTTGGAAAGAGTGTGAAGCAAGCGCAGAAGACCGTTTAAAAATGATGAAATTAGTTCTTCGTTCTTATGCTCCTGCTGGCGCGCAGATTTCTGACTACGAACTCAAATCAAAATCGGAAGTCAATTATACAATTGATACGATCCGTTATTTTTTAAAGAAATACCGAACTTCAAAATTCTATCTTTTAATTGGCGGTGACCAAGTCAATAAATTCCCAGAGTGGAAAGATGCGGCGGTGCTAGCTGAACTAACACAAATTGTGTTTGTTCCTCGGCCTGGCATCTTAATTAGCGAGGACATTGTATATCAATACAATATGATTAATCTAAACTACCTTGAAAGCGGTGAAGTTAGTTCAACCGCGGTCAGAATGGGAATGTCTTTAGATCTTCCAAAAGAAGTTCAAAACTATATTGAAAAGAAACGTCTTTACTATGTAAAGAAGGTCAGTGAATATGTTGATGAGAAGCGATTGAATCACTCGATTGAAGTCGCGAATCTTTCATACAGGATTGCAGTGGCGAATAAGTTAGAAAATCCATCACGTTTCTATTTCACTGGTTTATTTCATGACATCGGAAAACTGGCGAATTATGGCAAGATTAATCCAGAAGAAGTTATGAATAATGAATATTCTGACTATCTCGACATGCCAAAATTCGCTTATCACCAATTTATTGGTGAACATATTTTGAAAAACGACTTTAATATCAAAGATGAAGAAATTCTAAACGCAGTAAAATTCCATTGTACAGGTTGTGCGAATATGAGCCAGCTTGGAATGGTGGTCTATGCCGCAGATAAAATTGAGCCAACACGTCAATTTGATTCTCGATTCTTGATTAATTCATGCATGAAAAACTGGAAACAAGGATTTCTTGATACTTTAGAAGATAATCGCAAGTACTTACTTGCGCATGCTAAAGATATTGAGAATCGTTTAACTGATGAATGTTTTAAAATGTATTTAGGAGATAAATAATGGATAAGGTTGTCAAATTAATTCAAAAAGTTCTCGAAGATCATAAAGCGGAAGATATTTCAGTGATTGATGTTTCAGAAAGAACGCCTTTTGCGGAATATTATGTTCTTTGTTCGGCGACAAACATTCGCCAAATTGGCGCACTTGCTGACGCTGTGATTGATAAACTTGAAGAAAAGAAGGTTAATTATTCTCACAAAGAAGGAACCCCTGAATCCGGCTGGATTTTAATCGATGCTTATCATGTAATTGTGAACATTTTCTCTAAAGAAGAGCGCGAGAGAGTTTCAATTGAACAAGTTTTATCCAATAAGAAAAAGTAAGAACTTCGCATAATCGATATTATGTTAACCAAATATAAAGAAAGAGCGAATTAATCGTTCTTTTTTGTTTATTTCCTCTATTACTTTAAATAAAAGAAAAAGCCCTGAAAGAGGACTTTTCCACATCAATAAGTGTGTATAACATCTACTAAATATCTACTAATTGCCTGTTTTCACCGCAAT
>CAMGZN010000047.1 GCA_946183335.1 uncultured Caryophanales bacterium
GCATAAATGTCGAATAAATCGAAATAATTGGGTGGAATCCACCACGAGATAAACCTCCAGAAAGAGTTGCCGCATGTTCTTCTGCTATACCGACATCTAAACTTCTTTCTGGGAATTGTTTTAAAACTTCATCTATTTCAGCCCCGACTGTTGTTGCTGGAGAGATTAAGAAAGCATCCTTATGTTTTTCCATCTCTTTTAGAGATAATTCAGCAAAAACTTTTGACCAAGATACATTTTTAGAACTCTTTAACGGTTCACCATCTTGAACTTTAAATGGAGCAACACCGTGCCAAGATCCTTTAATGTCATTTTCGGCTAATTCATAACCTTTACCTTTGGTAGTACAAACGTGTAGCACCACAGATTTCTCTGTATTTGATACGCGTTTGAACGCTTTTTCAAGCTTACGAATATTGTGTCCATCAATTGGACCAATATAAGCAAAACCCATATCAGTAAAGATATTTGGAGATGTTAAATGACGTTTGAACCAGTTCTTAATACGAAGAGTAAGATTATAAATCTTCTTACCCGCTTTAGTGCGAACCATCACACGGCGGTAACCGTATTTGATTCTGTTATATCCAGCAGCTGTAGAAATCTTGCCGAAAGTTTTTGATAAAGCACCAACTGGCTTAGAAATTGACATACCATTATCATTTAAAATGATAACTACTTTGTGTTTGCCGGTCGCCAAATTGTTTAATCCTTCAAAGGCTAAGCCAGAAGGAATTGATCCATCGCCGATAAGAGCAATCACATTATATTTTTCACCCTTCAAATCACGAGCGATGGCAAAGCCATTAGCAGCAGAAATTGATGTTGAAGAGTGACCAGCGTCGAAACAATCATAGACCGATTCATCGATTTTCTGAAAACCAGAAATGCCATTTGTTTGGCGTAAGTTTTCTAATGGTCTTCCAGTAAGGATTTTATGTGTATAACATTGGTGACCAACGTCGAAAATGAGCTTATCCTTTGATAAATCAAAGAAATGTTCAATTGCGATTGTTAGTTCCACCACTCCGAGATTACTAGAAAGATGTCCACCGTTCTTAGCGGTACAGCGGATAATCTCCTTGCGAATATCATCAGCTAAAACATCAAGCTCAGAATAGGAAAGACTTTTCAAAAATGAAGGATCTTTGATTTCGTTGAGATTAATGTGTTTAACTTTGTTAACTTTACTCTTAGACATTTACTAATAATCTACTAAATAACTACTATAATCAATTACTAACTATTAAATAGTTATTTTTGTAATTCTCCGATTTTTGCTTCTGCTTCCTTTAAAGACTTCTCAAGGGAGGAAATTAGCTTCTTTCCTTCCTCATAGAGCTTGATTGATTCTTCCAAAGGAAGAGTTTCTTTTTCAATCTTGTCAACAATCTCTTGTAGACGAGCGAGTGATTTTTCGAAATTGATTTGTTCGTTTGCCATGGTTAGTTCTCCTTCTTAATCACTTTGGTTGTTATACAACCATCTTTTAGTTTAGTTTTAATTTCTTGGTCTAGTTGAACTTGCTTCACGCTTGTAACAACCTTACCATCTGATGTTTGCATAATCGCAAACCCTCTTGTAAGTACACTATCAATAGATAGTGAATTGAGTTGTTTCTTGATCATCTCGATTTTGTCTTTACGAGACTGAATCATATAGAGCATTGCTTGCTCGAGTCTCTTTTTTGAATTATCCACTTCAACTAAAGTTGTGGCATACATTGAACGTGGATTAATGAAGAATGCTCTATTTGCGAGAGATTCGAGTTTATGACGCATTAGCGTCAGGCGATTTCGCATTGCTTCATCTAATCTGGAATTATCAACATCAACTCTTTGCATTACTTCGTGCATATCGATTGTTGATAAGATCGCTGCTCCTGTTGGGGTAGATGCTCTCGCATCTGCAACGTAATCAATCAGTGTGAAGTCAATTTCATGACCGACTGCCGCAATCACAGGGACAGGGAAGTTTGCGGCTGCGCGTACGAGTGCTTCATCATTGAAGGCACTTAAATCTTCACTTGCTCCGCCACCTCGACCGATGATTAATGTATCAATATTTGATAATTCGGCCTTTTTTAGGGCTTTTAAGAGTTCTTTTGGAGCTTCACTACCTTGGACAAGGGATGGGAAGATTTTGAGCTCTACAAACGGGTTTCTAAGTCGAATGTTCTTTTCGATATCGCTTAGCGCCGCACTATTCGGAGCGCAGATCACTCCAATTGCTTGTGGGAATTGTTTGATCTCACGTTTACGTGACTGGTCAAATAATCCTTCACTTGCGAGCTTCTTTTTGAGCATTTCAAGCTCGAGAAGCTGTTGTCCAGCTCCAGCAAGCTCAATCGCTTGCGCGTAGAACTGGTATTCGCCGCGTGCTGGATACGTTGATACGTAACCAACCGCGATAACTTCATCTCCATCTTTAATTGGTCCTTGGATATACTTTGTATACTCACCAAACATCACTGCTCTAATCGATGAGTTTTCGTCTTTCAGAGTAAAGTAGATGTGACCGTTAGAATATGGTTTGAAGTTTGATACTTCTCCTTTCAGTTTTAAACCACGTAACGAAATATCAGCATCAAACTTTTGTTTGATATAACGGTTTAGGCTAGTAACAGAGTACAAAGTTAAATTCACAAGACGTTATCCAGGATGGCGTTAACAAATTTGTAATCCGATTCGTCAAGGTATTTCTTCGATAATCGGATTGCAACATCAATGATGACTCTTTTAGAGTCTTTTCCTTCAATTTGATAGTGGGTGTAGCTCATTAAGAGGATTGCTTGTTCAAGACGGTTTAAGCGGGAGAACTTCCATTTTGGCATCTTCGCTTGGTAGATAGCCTCGATTTCATCAATATGACTTAATGATTTCACTACAACTTGCTTAGCAAAAAGGGAAATATCGTTAAAAGGCGTTTCGAAAATAGACTCCATCATCTCTTCAATGGAAAATTCATCAGACAACGAAATATGGGTCAATGCATCATAGATGCAGACCATAATTAATTCGTTTTCTTTGTTTCGAGAGACCTTAGGCATTTATTCAGCTAATCCTTTTTTGACAAATGAAGCGACATTTTCAGCAGTAAAGCCATAAGCTTTGATTGCTTCTTTAGCTGGGGCGCTGGTGCCAAATGAGTCAACACTCATGACATGATCAGCGTATTTATACCAACCAAAGCTGGAAAGCATTTCCACTGCAAAGACTTTGTCTTTACTAACACCAAAAACAGATTTTTGGTATTCTTTTGGTTGTTTTTCAAAATCAAACCAAGAAGGCATTGAGACGACACGGACATCAATTCCTTCTGTTTTAAGAAGTTTTTTAGCTTCGCAAGCTAGGGAAACTTCACTACCTGTTGCAACAATCGTTGCATCAATATGTTTTTCTTCCTTATCAATGACATAAGCACCTTTAAAGACTTCGCTATATTTGCTGCCTAAAAGAGGTAATCCTTGACGAGAAAGAATTAAAGCTGTTGGAGTTTCTTTTGAACGAAGAGCAATTTCCCATGCCGCGTATGTTTCGTTCACATCACATGGACGGATAACGTTCATGTTTGGAATACTTCTTAGCATAGCTAAGTGTTCAATTGGTTGATGGGTTGGACCATCTTCGCCAACAGCGATGGTATCATGGGAGAAAAGGTAAATAGCTGGTAATTTAGAAAGAGCAGCCATACGAATGGCGGATTTCATGTAGTCAGAGAAAACAAGGAAGCATCCAACATAGGTCTTTAGACCTCCATGGAGAAGCATACCGTTTTGAGCACTGGCCATTTCGAATTCACGAATACCCCAGTTGACATTGCGTCCCTTTGGAGTTTTTGGCGTGAAATCAACACCATCTTTAATATGAGTCATGACTGAACCAGCAACGTCAGCCGATCCACCCATTAAAAATGGGATCTTGTTGTAGAGCTCATTTAGAGCTTTTCCGGAACTGACACGTGTGGAATCAGCGTTTTCGTTAAATTTAGGGGCTTTTTTGAAGTAACTAGAGACATCACCGCTTAAAGCGCGTTCAAATTTCTTGGCGGCTCCTGGATGAGCAACTTTCCATTCATTGACTTTGGCGTCATAAGCTTTATGGGCTTCTATACCACGTTTAGCAAATGAATTCTTAAATTCATCATAAACTTCTTGAGGAATGGTGAATGCTGGATAATTAAATCCATAGAAAGCTTTTGCTTTCGCACCATCTTCTTCACCGAGTGGGTTGCCATGAACTTTGCATGTACCTTGTTTTTCACTACCATAACCAATCACTGTATGAACAATGATCAACGTTGGTTTGGATTTGGATTGTTTTGCTTTAGCAAGAGCAGCATCGATTGCGTCGACATCATTTCCATCCATTACTTCAAGGACATTCCACTCAGAAGCTTTGAAGCGGTTTTTAACATTTTCAGAGAAGGATAAATCAAGTCCTCCATCAAGCGTGACAGCATTACTGTCATAGATGAGAATAAGTTTGTTTAGTTTCTGGTGTCCGGCAAGAGAGATGGCTTCTTGTGAAAGACCTTCTTGGAGACATCCATCACCGCATAACACATATGTGTAGTGATTACATAAGACTTTTCCTTGCGGGTATTGGTGTGCAACAGCACGTTCTGCCATTGCCATACCGACAGCTTGTGCAATACCTTGTCCTAATGGACCGCTTGTCGCGTCAACACCGCATGTGTGCTTAAACTCTGGGTGTCCTGGAGTTAAGCTTCCGAGTTGACGGAAAGCTTTAAGGTCATCCATGGATACATTGTATCCAGACACATGAAGCATTGTGTAAAGAAGGGAACTGGCGTGACCAGCACTTAATACAAATCGATCACGGTTAAACCATGTTGGATCCTTTGGATCAGCGACTAAATGACGTGTCCAAAGAGTGTAAAGGATTGGAGCACTGCCAAGCGCCATTCCTGGATGACCAGATTTGGCTTTGTTCACAACATCGATACACATGGATCGAATGGCTGCAACAGATAGTTCTTTTTGATTCATCTTTTTTCTCCTTAATTAATGAATTAATTATTCTTCGGCAATTTTGATACCGACATCTTTTAATTGAGCTTCATCAACTGGCTCTGGTGCATTGCTCATTGGGCATGTCGCCTTAAGATTCTTCGGGAACGCTATTACATCGCGGATGTTATCTGTTCCGCAGACAATCATTGATAAACGCTCAAGTCCGAACGCAATTCCACCATGTGGAGGAGTTCCATATTCAAACGCCTTCACAAAATAACCAAATTTTCTTGTTATGTCTTCGTTTGTAAAGCCAAGAATGTTGAAGATTTTCTTTTGCATGTCTTGGTCATAAATACGAAGAGATCCACCACCAGCTTCATATCCATTTATGACTATGTCATAAGCGGCAGACAGCACCTTACTTGGATCACTGTCCAAATACTTCGCTGTTTCTGGTGTTGGACGGGTAAATGGATGGTGTAATGGTTTATATGAACCATCGTGAATGTCCTTCTCAAATAATGGGAAGTCCACCACCCATAATAAGTCATATGTGTTTGGCTTCACATAGCCGAGCTCATGTGCGTACTTAGTGCGCAATGCACCGAGCGCAAAACACACTGGGTCATGCTTACCAGCGAGCACAAGAATTAAGTCTCCATCTTTCGCTTTTGTGGCTTCAACGAATTCTTTCATTTGTGCTTCACTCATAAACTTCGCTAAAGAAGACTCTAAAACACCGTTGGTTACTTTGTAAACACCAATACCACCAAAGCCGAATTTTTTGGCCTCCAATGTCAAATTATCGATCACTTTTCTTGATGTTTGAAGAGCAACTCCTGGAACAACTAACGCCTTAATTGATTCGGCTGATTGATAACCGCCAAATTCAGTTTTCTTTAAGACATCAGTTACTTCGATGAGGTGCATCTCGAAACGAGTATCTGGTTTATCGCTTCCATAAACATCAACTGCTTCCTTGTATGGAAGACGACGTAATGGGAGTTTAACATCATAATTAACCGTTTCCTTGAATACTTTCTTAAGGAAACCTTCCATAATCGTCAAGATTTCGTCTTGATCAAGGAACGACATTTCTAAGTCAATCTGAGTGAATTCTGGTTGACGATCCTGACGTAAATCTTCGTCTCTGAAGCATCTCGCTATTTGATAATAGCGTTCGAATCCACCAATCATTAACAATTGTTTAAACAATTGAGGAGACTGCGGAAGGGCATAAAAGCAGCCATGGCTCACACGGGAAGGCACAATGTAATCACGTGCACCTTCAGGTGTAGAAAGAGTTAAACATGGTGTTTCAACTTCGATAAAACCATTTTCATCAAAATATTGATGAGCAGCTTTAACAATTTGGGCTCTCTTTTCAAGATTGTGTCTCATCACTGGACGGCGAAGATCCAGATAGCGATATTTTAAGCGTACGTCTTCGAGAGCGTCCGTGTTGTCCGCGATAATCATCGGAGTTGGATTAGCTTTACTAAAGACTTCAATTTTCTTTGCTAAAACTTCAATGTCACCAGTTTTAAGAGCTTTGTTTGGGACATCTTTCTTGTGCACAACGCCTTCAACGCGAATCACATATTCACTACGGACATCAGGCACTTCCACTCCTTCTTGGACAGTAACTTGAATAATTCCGCTACGATCTCTAAGATCGATAAATTGGAGAGCACCAAGATTTCTCTTTCTGCTCACCCAGCCAACAAGGCTAACTTCACGACCTTCATCTTTCGAAGAAAGATCTGTATTATAACAACTTCTATTCATTGCCATGCTCCTCATAAAATTTCATTTCAACTTGTTCATAGTATTCTTGAAGCATTGTTCTTAAAGAATTGGTAATGTCCTCACCACGAACCTTAGTTTGAACTTGGTTAGATAAGTTCTTCACTGTGAATTCACCGTTCTTCCATTCATCTTCGCCAACAATAATTGCGAATTTAGCCTTCTTTCTTAAAGCTGTTTTAAATTGAGATTTAAATGACTTTTGTTCAAAAGACATATCAGCAATCATTCCACTAAAACGAATTTGATTTAACAAAACAGCACAATCGCCAATAAACTTGGCATCCATTGGCATAATGTAGAAATCTAAACCAAAGGTATCTGGTAATTCGTGATTAAAATGATCAAAGACATGGAAGAGACGTTCAATGCCTAGTGACATACCAACGCCTTCATAATCTGGACCACCAACATCTTTTAAAAGATGTGCATAGTGTCCTCCACCGCCTAAAGCGCCAACTTCAGCTAATCCTTCAATTGGTTGAGCATGGTATTCAAAAACAATGCCTGTGTAATAATCAAGACCACG
This sequence comes from uncultured Caryophanales bacterium, assembly GCA_946183335.1. Taxonomy (GTDB): domain Bacteria; phylum Bacillota_I; class Bacilli_A; order RFN20; family CAG-826; genus Fiminaster. Next base: position 7,314 of record CAMGZN010000047.1, read on the forward strand.
GACGAGATTGTCATCAATTTCAGCTTCGATATTGTAGGATTCCAAAATTGCCATCACTTCTTTGAGATATGCTTTAGCATTCTCACTTAAATAGTCACGAAGTTTTGGCGCTCCTTTAACAATTTCAGCATCTTCTGGAACTTTACAGTCTAAAATACGAAGTGGATTAATTTCATATCGACGTTTGCAGTCTTCACACATCTTATCAATGTATTTAGCAAAGTACTCTTTCAAAGCGACACGATAATTGTTTCGGCTTTCTTCATCTCCAAGTGAGTTGATTTTTACCTTCACTGGAACTCGGATTGCTGAAAAACAATGGTAACCAAGGTTAATCACATCAGCGTCTAAGTAAGCGCTTGGTGCGCCAACACATTCTACTCCAAATTGATGGAACTGACGGAACCTACCAGCTTGTGGTCTTTCATAACGGAAGCATGGACCAAGGTAGAAATACTTTAATGGAAGATCAGCCTCCGCATAGAGTTTATTAGAAACAATGCTGCGCATTACGCCAGCAGTCATTTCAGGACGCATCGTCACGCTACGACCGCCTTTATCGTCAAAGGTATACATTTCCTTATGAACAATATCGCTTGATTCTCCAACTGAACGAAGGAAAAGTGGGGTATGTTCTAAGATTGGTGTACGAATTTCATCGTAACCAAAAAGAGTTGCAACTGTTTTGCAACGTTCTTCAATTTCTGTGTAAAGAATCGCCTCTTTACCAATAATATC
>CAMGZN010000048.1 GCA_946183335.1 uncultured Caryophanales bacterium
AAACCTTTAGAAGTTATCCTTTCTGTTACTCCTGATAATCCATCTACTTTAATTATCATTGACGAAATTCAAAGAGCTATTACTGAACAGTCTGTTCAGGTTATTAAACATTTTTTAGTTCAGTTGGGCGATATTCGTCAAAATGATCAAGAAGTTTGGGCCATTACTCAAACTTCTAAAGCTATTCCTGAACCAATAAGGGACTTGGCTAATCATTGTTATAAGTGTGTTAATCAAGGCTTTAAAGGTGTTAATAAGGTTTCTAAAATAACTCGATATACTGGCGGGACTGATTATGAAACGCAAAAAGAAGAATCTTTTGTTTTTTCCCATGTTTATGGAACGTATAAAAGTTTTAATGTTGAGCAAACTGTAAAGCCTAAAATGACTTTAAAGGGTGTCTATATTAAGTTGGGGTTTTTGATTTTTTTGATTGTTGTTATTTTCGGTTGGCTTGCTTATAAGGCTTATAATTTTGTTTTTTCTCGTGTAAATCCTAAACAAGAAATTACTTTTGAACAACAAAAAGTTCATGATGATATTACTACTGCTATAAAGGATGTTTATTCTTCTGATTTGTGTTATCGTTCTATTGATTGTAATTCTCATTCTATTTGTACTGTTATTTATTCCAATGGTTATTTAGATGCTCTTCCTGCTTCTAAAGTAATGAATCTTCAAAGGTGTCCTTCTTATGTTTCAAAATCTTCGCTCCCTGATTCTAATTCTCGTCCTTCTCGTTTTCTTACTCATTGATTCTTGTTTCGGTTTTAAATCTTCTGCTGAATGTTCTGAGGTCTTGGCAGACTTTGCGACTTTGACTAATAAGTCTGTATTTATTCCTTCTTCTCTTTCTGGTCGGTGTATTGTTAATTCTGAAAAAGATTTTCCTTTAATTTTTAAGGCTTCTGGTCATTCCTATAAGGAAACTGGTTCTGTAATTACTGTTAAGCCTATTCCTGAACCTATAAGGATTCATAAGGAACCAATTTATAATCCTCCTTTGGTTACATATTCTATTCAATTTCTTTTTGTAAATGTTCGTGATGTTCTTGATTGTGGTTTGAAAATGGATGATATTTTAGCATCTTTCAATAATGCAAATTTTGATTTGTCTATTGCTGGTTCTCTTGGTTGTCCTGCTCTTGAATCTGACGGTTCTTTTGCTTTTACTGCGATTGCGAATTTTAGGGAACATTATCTGTATTCACATGGATTTGAAACGGCTCGTTTAAATTCTGAAATCACTTCGGCAACTGGGGCTGTTTCAAAGTCTTATGATTATTTGACTACTGGCCTTTATTTAGACTTGGTTCAAGATTCTACGGCTATTAAATATCAATTGCGGTATTCTTCACCTTCGGGGGCTGTCACTTCTTCTTCTGGGGTCATTCGTGATTATATCTATGCGGATATTCAAGATTGGCTTTATGAGCGTAGGAAATTGTTTTTTATCCCTTTGGGCGTTAATAAGTCTTGGCAAAATTACAAACTGATTCTTAAATTTAAAAGGATGTAAAAAAAATGGATGCTTTAATTTTAAATCGTTTAAAATCACTTGGGATTTCCGAGGATGATTTTATTGATTTGACTTCGAAGCGGATTCTTCCGACTTGCCAGAAGTGCGAACATTCTAAATCATATCTGGTGATTCGTGCTCCTTCCGATTCTGATTATTGTCGAAATTGTCTAAAGAATTTTCAAACTTCTTTACTTGATGCCATGGATGATTTATGAGAAAATTTTTGAAATGGTTTGATGATTTAGATTCTGATGAACAGTTTCTTTTTATGATGATTGGGGGTGGTTGTGGCCTTGGATTTGCCTTGTTTGCATCCTTGTTTGTGTGACATTTGCCATAAAGAACAATGGGTACATTTTTTAGAAAATTCTAATATTCGTGTTTGTTCGGATTGCGGTTATCGTATTTTGGCAAGATCTAATTTTGCGAAGATTCAAAATTTTTCACTTAATAAAATGGAGGAATAAAATGTGTCAAAGATTCTATTATGATTTTTTTAAAACTTCTCTTACTTTTTCTGATTTGAGGAAATTAAAAGTTCCTTGCATATATCGTATGCTTCCATCTTCTATTAAAAATCAGGTTTATCTTGAATTGATTAGTTCTTCATTTACTTGTCGAACTCGTAATTATCCGATTAATCAAATGATTTTCTTTCTCTCTACAGACCCTTCTGTAGATTTTTTCTTCTGATTTTCGGATGTTGTGACATTCGATTGTCACTTTTTTTTATAAATCGTCTTGATTTCTTCTAGGGATGTGACTATATTATGTCACATAATCTAGAGGTTTTATTATGATTTATTCAGGAAATTTCCATGTCGAGGGGAGTCTTTACGGCTCTGAAGTTTCGCTTTTCTATGGCTCTAAGCGGTTGATTTCTCTTGACATTGTTCAGGGGGACCGTACTTCTTATGATGCTCGTAGGCGTGAGCTTTACCGCCTTCGTGATCGTATTTTGCTAGATGTCGGGAATCTCGAACATATGGGTTTTACTGTTTCCGAATAGAAATATATGTAAATCGTGCGGAGCAGGCTTATTTTCGCACCTCTGTGCCTCTTTCGTCATGGCCCCCGAACCCATGCCCCCACTACATAGCTATCCCCCGTCTCAATGCATCTAAACCCCCAAAAGTGGCTCTTTGCGTGACATTGGGAAGCGTGGGGGAGTGCGGGGGCTCGGTGGTTGCGTGGAGAAATGTTCCAAGGTGCGAAAATATGCCTTTTTTGTTTAGTCTATGCTTATATGCTCATAAACGCATGAAAAAAAAAGCCCATTGTCGATAATAGTAACACCGACAATTCACAAAAAAAATGCGTAAAAGTATTGACTTGCTTACGAAAAAAGTATATATTAGGGGTATGAAATATTTTCCAGATGTTCAGCCCGAAATAGATACTGTTAGAATTTACTTCACGATTTGGACCAAGTGCAATTTGTGGGCTTTTTTGATGGAAAAATTTCAAAACCGTATTGCGACATTTCAGCGTGTATCCGATGGCTCTGTGGATATTAAATGGGAGGTTTTGCGGGCTGACCAAAAAAAGTCATGGTATGGCAAAATGCAAGTTTTCATCACTCATCTTCGCTTTGGGCTTTCTAACGGTTATCCAGTCTTGGCGGTTGAATATTCTGTTGCAAAGTGGTATAATGTAAGTAATGGTTTTAATTGCGGTCGCTTGTTCAATTCTGAAGAAATCCTAAACCCCATTTTTAGCCAGTTGGCGAAAATTGATTTTTTTGACTACTGTTCGCTTGGTGTTGCTGAAATGATTGACTTTATGCGAAAGCATTTTATTTGTAGAAGATTGGATATTAGCTATAATTTCAAATGTACTGAAGATGTAAACCAAATTATGAGGATTTTAGCGACTTGTCGCTTGAATAATGGTAATGCTCGATTTAATAGTTCTGTGGATGGTCAATTTGAAACGGTTTCTTTTGGTGGTCAAGGTGGTTCAAGCTATAAAGCCATGTTCTATGATAAGTACAAAGAGCAAAAAAAATTCTTCTCGCTCTCTGATTATGACAATTCTTTAGCGTGTCTCAATGATCGAAGGGATTTTTGGAAACGTTATGGACATTTGATGAAAGATTTAGTTCGTTTTGAGTGCCAATTCAAAAGTAAGTTCTTTAGGTATTATATAGACAATTACGACTCAATTAGGGATGAACAGCAAATGGACAAAATTATTTTCTTTTCTTGTGACTACTGGAAAAAGATTCTTACCCAGTTTGATGAATCAATGGGGTGTGTAAATTCTCGTTCTGATGAAATGGTGGATTTGTTTAGTCAAGCCATCGCGAAATTAGAATCTATCCGTTTATCTGGCGGTATGTCTCAAACAGTTTACAATAATCTTTCGGGGATTATTAGGGATGTTTATTCTAACGGACTTAATTTTGTAAAGTCTCGCTATTCGCAACAAAGTTTTAGTAGGTATTACTTACAAATTAAGCGTTTGACTGGTCTTGACCTTAAAAGGGAATGTGTCGAACGCTTGCCGATAATGCGGGTTATGTCCAAGAGTTTCCGCGCGGTCATTCTTTCCAAAAACGATATTTTCCAAACTTCTCCCGTCATTCATCCATATAGCGAGGTTGTCTAATGTCTGACGATTACTGGGATATTATGGCTGATAATACGCTTTCTTATGAGGAGAAAGTGGAATTAGGTCTTATTTCTTCTGATGCTGAATATGACCCGTCTAATTTTGATTTTGATTTAGATGATTTGGATTTATGACTTAAGTTCTTCATGAATTATGGGATTACGAGGGGCACAGGGATGCGTATTTCGTTCCTGCCCAGTTTGAATCTATTGAAGCGTTTGAGAACTACAAAAATGAGTTAGAATCTGTTGAAGATTCTTATTCTGATTTGCCTGATGATTTTGTACAAAAGTATCTCGATGATGAATTTAATGGTGATGTAGAAGAGTTTGAAAATTTTCTCCAAAAAAGCAATAGTCTTTTTTTAAACATGGATGTGTTTGATGACGAAGATTTTGAAATTGATGCCGACTTGTGAAGTCTGTAAAACTGCGAAATCTACCTACATGATAAATGGATTTTCTGTCTGTATTAAGTGTTATTACATGATTGCAAATATTCAGCGTTGGAATCGTTAAACCTAAAAAAGGATGGTAAAAAATGATAATGAAAGAAAATGCTATTTTTCTCGGTCGCAGGCTCGTCAATAGTGTCAAGACTGGAAAAATGTATAACTCTCTTTGGTTCGCTCTTGAATCTGGCGGGGCCTATAAGAGCTTTGCTGAAGATGGAACTTCCCCTGAAGTTGAAAAACTTTGTGAATCGCTCGGTTGGGGTTCTCGTGTCCAGCTTGAAATTGAACTCCGTTTCCGTGAGGATGCTGAGTGTAACTTTAATCTTTTGAGCGTGAAGCCTTTGAAATCTTAATGGCTGATTCACTTGAAATAATTTTTGTTGGCGGTATCAAAGATGGTTTCTTCTTCGGTTGGACTGTCTTTGGTATTTTTGCCGTTTGGTGTGTTGTTCTTTTCATCTGTCGGAAAGTTGTTCAGGGGCACTAGTATGGTTTATTCACTCGGCTTTGTAACGGCTAATTTGTGGGTTTTCCTCTTTGCTCTTGCTTTCCTTTTCGCCATTAAATAGCGTGGGAATCGCTTTCAAAACCCAAAAGGGAGGTAAAAACAAATGATTCCTGATACTCTCGGTAAAACTTTGACTGGTCTTAGTACTGATGTGAACGGGCTTATTCCCGCCGTTGCTGCTCTCACGGTTGCGGTGGCCATGCTCGTTTTCGTGCGTGTCATCATCAAGCGTGTACTTCGTTAAACCCTCTAACCCCCGTCAATGCAAATTATGTTCAAGTGCTTTCACATTGTTTTGTTAGTCGTTGCATTGGCGGGGCTTTTTGTTTCTTCGTGGGGTGCGTGTGTATCGGGCGATTTTCGTGGTTGTAATGTTTCTACAGGTCGCCTAAGTTATAGTTGTGGTTCTTCTTGTGGTTATGAGTATGTGGGTGATTATATTAAAGATTGCCCCTCTACTTGTGTTGGTTTGACGGGTTTTAGCTTTAGTAATTCTTTGGCTTCAATGTGTGGTGGTGATGCTGGTGCTGGTTGTAGTTGGGGTGGAACTACTTTTGGTGTAGATTGTAAATATACTACTAGTTGTGACACTCAGGCTGAAGCGGATTCTGTGGCGTGTGTAAATTCTGGCTCTAATTGGGTTAATGGTCAATGTAAAAACTGTGATGCTTCTGACCCTTCTTCTTGGAAATGTGAAACTACATCTTCTATTGTTAAGGCTCAAGAATCTTCACCAGACATTATTTGTGATGCTTCTTTTGGTGGTTGCTATTCTGGAAATGCATGCGCCATTTATACCGAATATCAAACATCGTGCGTAAATGAATGTACTGGTGATTCCACCGTGGAATCTTATCGGACTGACCCTATTTGGCAAGATGGATTTTGTGATGAGGTCGATATTGATAGGGATGATTGCGGAAAGACTAGATGTATTGACATGGATGGAAATTTTGCCCTCGTTCATGATTGTTCTTCTAACAACATTATAAACGGTGTTCCGCAAACTTTCCCCGTAGTCATTCAGGGTGGCAAGGGTTCATGTGCTTCGAACGGTTATCAACCTGTAAACCCTGATTCTTTGAATAATGGTAACTCTTCTAATCGTGATTCTATTTTGAAGGCCCATCATGATTCCTTGTATTCTCAAAATTGTCTTTTGTTCGGTCAATGTGGTGATGCAAATGATTCTACTGATTTTTCTGATGCTTCTAATCGTAATGCCGAAAATGGCTGTTATTGTGAACGTATGGATGATATGCTTTTTGTTTCTCGTATTATATGTCCTGATGGCACTTCTTCTATTTTCTATGGTTCTTGCAAGTATTGGCAAGATAAACCTTCTTCTTCCTCTTCTTCTTCTCCTCAATCCTCCGAATCTGGGGGCGGTGGGTCGAGCGAAGCTGACTCCCGCCCTACTGATTGGGCTAATTGGTCTCAAGCTAATGAAATGAATCAAAAATTGGATGCTAATAATGGGATCTTGGCTTCTATTTCTGAAAAATTGTCAAATATCTTTTCTTTTTTGAGTGGGGGCGGTGGCTCTGGTGGTTTTGATAATTCTGATGGCCTTACTACTTCTATTGATTGGGACAATCCGCAATATGTTGATTCTTCTTTAGTTTATGATACTAATCAAGTTTCAATTTTTGGTGATGTTTCTGATTCCCTTTTTAATTTGGCTCGCTCGAATAAGGGGCTTCTTGATACTTCTTCTTTGCCTGATTTAAACAATTGTTTTACTTGTCGGTTCATTTTTACTCAACATCTCGGCGGTCAATCTGTTGAATTGAATTTTGGTTCTCTTGGTGGTTTTAATATTTGTACTCTCTTGCGTTCTATTCTTATTGTCTTGACTGAAATCGCTTGTCTTGTTTTCTTTATTAAAGTTTTTCTTTCTACTGGGGGTAAATGATGTTTGCTATTCTTCGTCCTCTTTTTTCGAAGTTGGTTTCCAGTGCTTTTTTTAAATCTTCTTTTGGTAAATTGTTTGAATTGCTGAAATCTCTTTTTCAGCGTTTGACCGTTTCTTTGTCTGATGCTTTCCGTTGGGGCTTTAATAATTTAAAGGATTGGCTTTCTCCCGTTTTAAAGACTTTGGGCATTGGTGCTATTGGCCTTGAGGGTGTTTCTATTTTTGTTGATTCTTGGAATAATGTAAACGAAAAATTTGGTCTTATTGCTCAATTTTTTCAAATTGATGATTTAATTTCTTCTATTGGTGCGGTTGTTAATCCTCGTTTATCTATTGTTACTGATTCTACTTTTGAACAAATTTTTTCATATTGTGGTGGTGTTCATTGCATAAATCTTTTTTTAAATAATGCTTCTATTGCTATTGGTGTTTCTATTGCTCTTTTATTACTTTCTCTTTTTGGTGTTCTTGTTAAGACTATTATTTCTGCAGTTTCGAGGGCATAATCATGGCTGAATTTAATTTTGTATATGGGACCATGGGCGGGGGCAAAACTAATTATGTTGTCAATAAAATTCTTGCTGAAACGAAATATAAGCGGGTTATTACCAATATT
>CAMGZN010000049.1 GCA_946183335.1 uncultured Caryophanales bacterium
GAATGTATTCTTTGATGGTTCTGTCACTTGAGAAGTAACCACTGCCAGCAATATTCATCGCACACATCTTCGCCCATTTGGCTTGATCTTGATAAAGTTCATTAATGCGTTCGTGCGCAGCAATGTAACTCTTTAAATCTTTTAAGATGAAATAGCAGTCATTGTTATTCATAATTTCATCAAAGATGAGTTGGAATTTATCTGGCTTTGTGGCCCATGGACCATCAAAGAGGGATTGCATCACATCGTGAACAACTTTGTTGTTATTAAATTCATCCCAGGCGTTATAACCGCCATGAGCGTAGTAATCTAAGACTTCATTTGAGGTTAAACCGAAGATGACACAGTTTTCTTCTCCGGCAAGATCTTTAATTTCAATGTTCGCGCCATCTAAAGTACCAAGTGTGATGGCACCATTCATCATAAATTTCATGTTGGATGTTCCACTTGCTTCTTTAGAAGCAGTAGAAATTTGTTCACTGACATCAGCGGCTGGAATAATCTTTTCAGCTAAGCTAACACCATAGTTTTCAACAAAGACGACTTTCATCATCTTGTTCACATCTGGGTCATTGTTCACCACATCGGCCACAGAAAGAATTAATTGAATAATCTTCTTCGCATAGACATAACTTGGCGCAGCCTTAGCACCAAAGATAAATGTATGAGGATAAATCGTGAATGTTGGATCAGCCTTCATTCTCTGATAGAGATAGATGATATGGAACACATTCATTAACTGACGCTTATAGGCGTGGAGTCTCTTAATTTGAACATCAAAAATAGATTTTGGATCGATCTCAATATCCATTTTTTCTTTTATATAACGAACAAGTTTATTTTTATTCTCTTGTTTAATCTTCATAATCTCGCGTTGGAAGAGAGGATCGTCTGCGTATTTACGAAGTTTCACAAGTTCATGCTCCATATCGGTTGTCCATTTATTTCCGATACGTTTGCTGATTGCACTAGCAAGTTCTGGGTTGCTATACATGAGCCAACGACGTTGGGTCACGCCATTGGTTTTGTTATTGAATTTTTCTGGGAAGAGATAATAGAAATCCTTGAATGTTTCATGGATTAAAATTTCAGTATGTAGCTTTGCTACACCATTAACACTAAATGATGCAACAATAGCTAAATTTGTCATATGAACTTGTCCGTCTTTAATGATTTGAACTGATTGACGAACATCGTTTGGGACGTTCGAATCAATCAGTTGTTGATTAAATCTTCTTTGAATTTCTTCAATAATCATTAAACAACGTGGACAGATTTGACGAATGAAGTTCACTGGCCACTTCTCAAGAGCTTCGGCCATGATGGTGTGGTTGGTATAAGCAAAACAAGATTGAACAACTTTCCAAGAATCATCCCAACCAACTTCATACTCATCCATTAAGATTCTCATTAATTCAGGAATTGCGAGAATTGGGTGAGTATCATTGAGTTGGAACACATAGTGTTCATGTAAGTTTTCAAATGTTCCATAACGTCTAAAGTGACCTCTTAAAGCAGACTGAATTCCGCTGCTCACAAGGAAGTATTGTTGTCTAAGTCTTAATAGACGTCCTTGTTCAGTGGAATCATCTGGATAAAGACCATGAGAAAGTTCTTTTAAGGTATTTAAATATTGTTCAAAAGGAACACCTTTTGGAAGATTTTCCTCACTTGGTTCTGCACTCCAAAGACGAAGTGTATTCACGACATTATTATGGTATCCAACAATAGAAACGTCGTATGGAACGGATTTTACGTGCACGCCATTAATGGTGTGCATCCCATATGAGCCATCTTCTTTGACGTATGTTTCAACATTACCGCCAAAAACAACTTCAACCGCGTGTTTGAATTTTCTTGTCTCAAAAACAAAACCATTTGTTAACCATTGATCTGGGACTTCAAATTGACGGCCTTTCTCAATGATTTGACGGAAGAATCCGTATTCGTAACGGATACAGTTTCCTTGGACGGCGTATCCTAAAGAAGAGATGGAATCTAAAAAGCAGGCGGCGAGTCGACCAAGACCACCGTTACCAAGACCTGCGTCACTTTCTTCGTCCTCTAATCGATTTAAATCGATTCCAAGTTCATCTAAGCCACGTTTAACCGTGTCATAGATGCCGAGGTTTTGCAGGTTGTTTGTTAATAAACGACCAATCAAAAACTCCATGGAGAAGTAAACTAAGGATTTTTTACCAGCGACAGTTTGGTTACGTGTATCACGCCAGTAGTGACCAGCGTAGTCTCTAACCATTTCGCCTAGAACATCAAATTGTTCTGAAATATGAGCTTCTTCGACGTTGTTACCATATTTGGTAAGGAGTCGATCTGTGAATTCTTTTTTAAATGTTGCAACGTTATGAAACATATAAAGCCTTTCTAGTCATTTCCCACGATTTCTTACGCGAAATGACAAACAAGAATGTTGCTATTTTATCACGAAATTGGGCAAAAATCACTCTAAAAATGTATCGAAATTTCTATTGATTAGTGATATAATTTTCACGTTGATTTTGAAGGAGAAATTCTATGGATAAAGTTATGGCAGTTAATGCTGGTTCATCTTCATTAAAGTTTAAACTTTATGAGATGCCAGAAGAAAAAGTATTATGTTCCGGAAATGCCGAAAGAATTGGTCATGAAGATGCAATTTTTGGCATTAAATGGGGAAGTGAAAGTGAGAAAAAAGTTCTTCCAATTTTAGACCACGCTGCTGCGGTTCAATTAGTTGTTGATGCTCTTATTGAAAAGAAGATCATTAAATCAATGGATGAAATCGTCGCTGTTGGACACCGTATCGTTCAAGGTGGTAAGTATTTCTCACATAGTGAGCTTTTTAACAAAGACACTGAAGACAAGATTGAATCATTGATTCCTCTTGCACCACTTCATAACAAAGCGCACTTAGTTGGTTTTAGAGCCTTTAAAAAGATTCTTCCAAACGTCACAAGTGTTGCGGTTTTTGATACCGCGTTCCATCAATCTATGGAGCCACAAGACTATGTCTTCCCAATCCCATATGAATACACTGAAAAATTTGATTGCCGTCGTTACGGAGCGCATGGAACAAGCCATCAATATTTATCCCAAGAAGCTCTTAAGTATTTAAAAGGAATCAAACACCCACGCATTATCTCCTGCCACATTGGTTCAGGTGCATCCATCACCGCCATTAAAGACGGCAAATGTGTCGCCACTTCAATGGGTTTAACTCCACTTGGTGGAATTATGATGGGAACAAGAACCGGTGATCTTGATCCATCCGTGATGAATTACCTCTGCACATGCACTGGAAAATCCGTTGAAGAAATGTATCAAATCTTCAATAAACAAAGCGGATTTTTAGGTGTTAGCGAAGTCAGTAACGACTCCCGCGATGTCCTTGCTGCAGTCGATGCTGGTAATCCAAAGGCGATTCTTGCGAATAAATTATTTATTCGACGCATTGCTGATTTCATTGGTCAATACTTCGTTAGACTTGGTGGAGTTGATATGATTATCTTCTCCGCTGGTATCGGAGAAAACTCTTACGAAATTCGTGAGAATATTTGTAAAGAAATTGAACCAGCTCTTGGTTTAAAAATTGACTATGAAAAGAACAAGGGAAAACGAGGTGTCGAGGTTGTGATTTCTAAACCAGAAAGTCCAATCATTGTCGCTGTCATCCCAACTGATGAAGAAGTGATGATTGCTCGTGATACTTATCATTTCTATAAGAAATAAGTTAATAATTAAATGAAGAAAGCACTTAAGTGCTTTTTTCTTTTACTTGCCTAATTTATAAAAATAAATTATTATTTTCTATCCATGAAAAATAAACTTATTTCTAATCGACTAAAACCTTTACAAAAAGAAATTCGAAAATTCTATCAAAGAATTGAAGAATTTGATCGAATTGTTGTTTACCGTCATAACAAACCTGATTATGACGCCTTAGGTACACAACTTGGTTTAGTCGAATTTTTAAAAGATAACTATCCAAAGAAAGAGATACATTATGTCGGTGATGACCATGTCTCATTAACTGGAAGATGTTTTAGAAAGATGGAAGTTTTAGAAGATGAATGGTTTATTAAACCATTTCTAGCCATCTTCGTGGATACTTCTAAAGCTGATCGAGTTGGTTTACCAAGTGAATTTGAGTCATTTAAAAAAGCTAGTTACTCTATTAAGATCGACCACCACCCAAATGTTGATCCTTATGGTGATCTGCAAATCATTGATACATCGATGTCAGCGGCTGGGGAATTAGTCGCTGATATGCTCATTCTCTCAGAGAAGAAGATTTCAAAGAAATCCGCAACAGAGTTATATAAAGCAATTGTTGGAGATTCTGGACGTTTCTTATATGACTCCGTCGTTTCCTCAACATTTGAAACTGCGAAAATCTTACTTGAGAAAGGTTTTAACCTTTCCAAGATTTACGCGGATATGTACAATCAAAAGTTATCTGATTTGGAAATCACGGCTTACGTGATGAAAAATTACCGCGTTACTCCACATGGTGTTGCTTACTATGTACTTGATGATGCCGCCCTCCAAAAATTCCATCTTCCTCCAGAGAGAGGAAAAGACAACGTCAATGTCTTTGCTCATTTTGATGGAATTCATGCTTGGTGCTCCATCACCGAAGATAAGAAGAAAGGTGAATGGAGAGTCTCGATTCGCTCAGCGAAAGATTCCATCGAGGAAGTTGCAATGCGTCACAATGGAGGCGGACACGCCCAAGCAAGTGGATGTAAGATTAAATCATTCGATGAAGTCAAAGACTTACTGAAAGATTTAGACGATTTGTTTGCTTAAGTTATAAAAATGAAAAAAGATGTCTTAAATGAGATATCTTTTTCTTTTTATTTTGCTATCATATAAATATGTCTTTTATCCCGTTACGTGTTTTTAGTGGATATTCGTTTACGAAATCTGGTTTAAAAATAGACCAGTATTTAAACGCGTCTAAAAAGCTTGGATATCAAGCTGTTGGACTTTGCGATTATCGTAGTTTAAGTGGAGCTCCTTCTTTCTATAAAGAAGCAAAGAAGCTCGGATTAAAACCAATTGTTGGTGAAGAACTTGAAGTTGATAATCTCCATTTCTGTTTATACCCAATAAACGAAAAGGGATATAAGAACTTTTTAACGATTTGCAATCTCTCCCAAAGAGGCGAGTGCACCACTGTCACTTTAAAAGAATACCAAGAAGATATTGTCGTTGTTTTACCAAGTGATAACGATGCGTTAAAGAAAGTCTTCATAGAAGACCGAAATAAATTCTCCTTATTATTGGCCAGACTTTCTCGTGGTTTTGACCACTTCTATTTGGGTTTAGAAATATCAAACCAACCAGAATTTATCCAGGATTTCCGCAGTTTTGCCTTCTCTAGAGGTTACAAAGTTTGTGCCTTCCCACACATCAAATATGTCAAAAAAGAAGATGCAATCATTCTCAAAATGATGGAGTCTATCGATACCAAAGACGTACTAAGTGAGAAAAAAGCTATTGGTGAAGAATTTCTACTTAGTCCAGAAGAAGCCACTTCCTTTTATAAGGAAGACGAAATCAAAAACACCGCAGAAATCGGTGATTTGTGTAATTTAGAATTCGTCGCAATTCGTGGACAAATGATTCACTTTGAAAACGAATTTGGTTTAAGTTCTGACGATTATTTAAGTAAAATTACCCACGAATTGCTGGAGAAAAAAGGCAAAGCAAATCCAAAATATCTCGAACGTTTAGAGTTTGAATTAAAAACCATTCGTGAAATGGGTTATAGCGATTATTTTTTAATCGTTCATGACTATGTTCAATTTGCTCGAGACATGGATATTGCCGTTGGTCCAGGTCGTGGATCCGCTGCTGGTTCATTAGTTGCGTATGTCTTAGGTATTACAGTTCCAGACCCAATTGAGAATAATCTTCTGTTTGAACGTTTCTTAAATCCACATCGTCAAACTATGCCAGATATTGACGTCGACTTCTCGGATGTTGACCGTGAAAGAGTTGTTCAATATCTAAAAAATAAATACGGTAATGACCATGTTGCGAAGATTATCGCTATTCAAAAGATTGGCGCTAAACAGTCTCTGCGTGATGTTGGACGAATCTTCAATTATCCAAAACACGATATTGAACTCTTCACCAAACTTATTTCTGATGAAAAAGATGACAAGCTCTCTTTAAGAGAGATCTATAAGCAAAACAAAAAATTTAGAGACTTAGTCAATGATGATAAATATTACTTAGAAATCGTTACTTTAGCCTCCAAAATCGAAGGATTCCCAAGACAAGCAAGCTTACACGCTGTTGGTGTTGTGCTTAACGCCGAACCACTTGATTCAATCATTCCATTAACTTGTGGACTTGATGTTGGCTATGTCGAACAATTCGAAAAAGACTATCTTGAAGAACAAGGCTTCTTAAAGATGGATATTTTGGCCATTCGAAACTTATCTCTTATCGACCACTGTTTAGCATTGCTAAGAGAACGCGGAATTAATATTAATCGTGATGAAATTCCATATGATGATCCAATCGCAATTAAACAAATCGCTTCTTTAAAAACGATGGGTATCTTCCAACTTGAATCTGTTGGAATGAGAAACGCAATTAAGACTGTTGGGCCAACGAAATTTGAAGATATCACTGCGATATTAGCTCTTTATCGTCCAGGGCCAATGGATAACATTCCTTCCTTTGGAAGAAGAAAACACGGCAAAGAAAAAATCACCTACATTTCTAAGGCGCTTGAGGAAATCCTTTCTCCAACCTATGGAATCATGGTTTATCAGGAACAAGTCATGCAAATCGCCAACAAAATGGCGGGATTTAGCCTTGCTGAAGCTGATTTACTTAGACGGGCAATTTCCAAAAAAGATCCTGCAAAAATCGCCTCTTTTGAAGAAAAGTTTGTTTCTGGAGCGATTAAACTTGGATACAAAGAAAAGGAAGCGAGAGATGTTTATGAAATGATTCGCAAATTCGGCGATTATGGCTTTAACCGATCGCACGCGATGGTTTACGCCATCTTCTCTTGTCGTATGGCTTACTTAAAAGCCAAATATCCACAAGAGTTTTATGCTTCGATTTTATCGAACGCATCAACCGACGAATTCCATACAACACTAGCGGAAATGAAGGACATAGGACTCAAGGTTTCTTGTCCAGATATTAATAAATCAACAATGTCATTCGTTTTAACGAATAATGAGATTATTTTCCCATTACAAGCCGTTAAGGGAATTATGACTGCTAGCGCCACTG
>CAMGZN010000050.1 GCA_946183335.1 uncultured Caryophanales bacterium
TCTAAACAACGACTTGTTAAAAGTCATCAAACCAGAAGAAAACTGCCGTCAATCCTCGCTTTCTTTAAAAGAACAACTTCGTCGTATCAGACAAGACTACTACGCTAAGCAATCTGATTTAACTTTAGTTAACGATTCGTTTGTCGAAGTTTTTAAATATGTTGATTCTTTATTCGAAGAATTCGAAGCATACGTTGAGGCCGCACAATATGATGAAGCAAATGCGGTGCTTCCAAAAATTGAAGAAATCGTGAAGGAATTAGCGAAGATTTTAATCGCCATTCCAGAACTTTGTACTTTAGTTACAACCATTGTTCCTGATAAACTCATCTCTTTAGAGAACGCTTATGAAGTCATGACCAAGGATCGTTATCCACTTCATCATTTATGTGTGAAACAATCTATCGAGGAAATCAAGAAAGAGATTGCTTTATTAACAACACGTATTAAGCGTTTTGATATCGAAGGCGTCCGTTCTAAACTCGACGACATCTCTGCTCAAATCGATGAATACTTCAAACTCTTCGAAGAAGAAAAAGCTGCTCGTGTTGATTTTGAACAAAATAATGAACACGTTTATAACAACGTCGGAACAATTGAAAAAAGCTTTATTAAGCTTTGTAATACTATCCCAGAAGTCTCGAAGGTTTTCGTTATAAGTGAAGAACAACATAACAAGATTAACTTCATTCAATCCGAGATTAATCGTGTTGGTGCTTTGAAGAGAACTTTGGATACATTTATCCATAGTGCAACCAAACAGCCATATTCTTTGCTTTTAAAGAAGATGAATGAACTCAAATCATCATCCGAATCAATCATCTCTGAGATTGATGATTTCAATCAATACATTCTTTCTTTGAAAGAAGATTCCGAATACGCCTATAACATAATCTATACATTCTTTGATAAAATCGTTGAAGCAGAAAAAGATGTTGAAGAAATTAACATAAAGTCTGTTTCCGAAAAATACAAAGTCGCGTTTGATCATGTCTATGAGTTATTAAACTCTGTCTATAAACGTTTAGTTGTTCAGCCAATTAATGTTGAAGAAGTTAACCGTGAAATCGCGGAAATCAAAGAATTAGCCAACTCTTTATTTGGTGAGGAAGGTCAAGTTAAACAAGATCACAACATGGCCATGCTTGCGGAAAACGCGATTGTTTATGCAAATAGCGATCGCTTCCACTTAAGTGATATTAATGAACTTGTTAAACACGCGGAAGAGTACTTCCGTGCTGGAGAATTTGAGAATTCATATACAACTGTAGGAGATGCCTTAAAACGAGTCCACGCGAATGAAAAACGCTAAGACAATTTATCTCGATCATGCAGCAACCACCAAACCATACGATGAGGTGGTTTCTTTATATGCAAAGATTGAATCTGAGCATTACGGAAATTCCTCTTCAATCCATGGACTAGGAATTGATGCTTTATCATTTTTGCATAAGGCTCGTGAACTAGTTTTAAAATCCTTTAACCTTTTAAAAGGTTATAAAGTTATTTTTACATCAGGAGCGACTGAAGCGAATAACCTCGCAATTCTTGGTTACTGTTTAAAGCACGCAAATAGAGGAAAACACGTTATCACATCAAACGTAGAACATCCATCTGTTTTAGAATGCTTTAAACATTTAGAATCATTAGGCTTCAAAGTTACTTACTTAAAAGTAAACAAAGATGGCGTTGTTAATCCTGAAGAATTATCCAAAGCAATGACGAACGAAACCATCTTAGTTTCTTTAATGTCGACGAATAATGAAATTGGTTCAATTAATAACATACCTGAATTAACAAAAATTGTTCACCAGTATCCAAAGGCTGTTTTCCATTCCGATACTACCCAATCAATTGGTAAGGATAAAGTCAATTATTCTTCATTGGATATGTTTGTTGTTTCTGGCCACAAAATTCATGGATTAAAAGGTTCTGGCTGTCTTGTTTTGAAAGATAAAATTGATTTGGAACCACGCGTTTTTGGCGGTGGTCAAGAAGATGGATTAAGAAGTGGAACTGTCGCTGTCGGATTATGCTGTTCCTTAGCAAAAGCCGTTTCAATTTCACAATTAAAAATCTCAGCAGAATCACAACGAATTTCAAAAATTCACCAGCAATTCATGGTTAAATTAGAAAATATTGAAGGTATTGAATTTAATTCTAATCAAGCTTCAAGCCCATATATATTGAACTTCTCATTAACAAAGAAAAAAGCCTCTGTTGTGGTGGAAGCTTTGTCAAATGTTGGTATCTATGTTTCTTCAGTAAGTGCATGTAATTCGAAGCGCGAACCATCATCATACGTTGTTTCAGCATTAGGCAAAGGTGAAGTCGCTTCGCACAATACAATTCGCCTTTCTTTTGGAGAAGATAATACTGAGGAAGATGCTGAAATCTTCGCGCGTGAATTTAATAAAGTAATGGAGAGCATCCGATGAAATACGACCACATTATGGTTCGCTTTGGTGAGTTATCAACTAAGGGTAAAAACAAAAAAGATTTTATCCGTGTTTTAGCTAATAACATTAAGAACTCTCTTGCTGAATTTTCTAATTTAAATATCGAAACTAGATTTGATCATATTTACATCGTTTTAAACGGTAATGATCCAGAACCAGTTATTGAAGTTTTAAAAGATGTTTCCGGCATTCATTCTCTCTCATTGGTTTATAAAACCAATCCAGACATTGAAAACTTGAAGAATGTCAGTCTTGAACTGATTAAACAAGAAGAAGGAAAAACATTTAAAGTTAAATGTAAAAGAGCGGATAAATCATATCCGATTATTTCCGATGATATCATCAAGCATGTTGCTGGAAATATCCTAGCAAATACTAATCTTAAAGTTGATGTTCATGAACCTGACATCTTGCTTTCAATAGAAATTAGACAAGAAGGCGCTTATATTTTCTGCAAAACCTATCCAGCTTGTGGAGGTTATCCTCTCGGAGTTGGAGGCAAAATCATGCACATGTTATCTGGAGGAATCGATTCTCCAGTCGCCGCATATTTGCTCATGAGGCGTGGTATTAAAATTGAATGCATTCATTTTGCTTCTCCTCCATATACAAATGTTGGAGTCATCGAAAAACTCAAAGATTTATTAAGAAAACTTAATAAATATCAACCTGAGATTCGTTTAAATATTATTCCGTTTACCAAAATTCAAGAAGAAATCTATCGTCATGCTGATGAAAGCTATGCGATTACAATTATGCGAAGAATGATGTTTAGACTTGCTGATCGCCTCGCTCATCGTCGTCGTTGCCCAGCAATCTCCTCTGGAGAAAGTGTTGGACAAGTGGCCTCACAGACACTTGAGTCAATGTATACGATTAATGAAGTAACAAACTTACCAGTTTTAAGACCTGTGGTTACGATGGATAAAGTCGATATCATCAAACTTGCTCGCAAGATTGATACCTATGATATCTCGATTCGTCCGTTTGAGGATTGTTGCACAATCTTTGCCCCGAAGAATCCAAAAACAAAACCTTCACTTGAGAAAGCGAAGGAATTCGAAGAGAAGTTTGATTTTGAATCACTAATTAACGAAGCACTCGATAACGTAGAGGTCATCTTCGTTAAAAAAGAAGATTCATTATTGTAAAGAAAAAAGGAAGGTTTTACCTTCCTTTATTTTTTTCTTAATTCTTATTTGGCTTTTTTAGCAACAGCAACTAAGTCAGCGAATGCCTTTGGATCGTTGATGGCAAGCTCAGCAAGCATTTTACGATTAACTTTGACACCAGCTTTGTTTAAACCGTTAATGAAGCGTGAATAAGAAATATCATTTAAGCGGCAAGCAGCGTTAATTCTCTTAATCCATAATTTACGGAAATCAGATTTAAGTTGCTTACGATCGATATAAGAATATCTGAGACTTCTTAAGACTTGTTCTTTAGCAGTCTTGAAGAGGAGGTGTTTACTTCCGAAGTAACCAGAAGCTCTTTTTAAGATTTTTTTACGACGTGCATGTGTAGTCACGCTATTTTTAACTCTAGCCATTCTAGTCTACCTCCTTATTGAATTAAGGTTTTCACTCTTGTGTAGTCACTTTTGGAGACGAGTGAAGCCTTTCTTAAATGTCTTTTTTGTTTTGTGGTCTTGCGTGGAGCAAGGTGAGATGTGTAAGCACTATGACGTTTGAGTTGGCCAGAACCGGTCACTTTCACACGTTTAGCTAATGCTCTTTTTGTTTTCATCTTTGGCATGTGTGTTTTCCTCTACTTTCTTTTTGGTGCAATAACGGCGTTCATCCAACGTCCTTCCATTTCTGGTTTCTTTTCGACGACAGAGATGTCTTCGACACAAGCAATGAACCTATTCATTGTTTCTTCTCCAATATCTAAGTGAGTCATTTGACGACCGCGGAAACGGACACCAACTTTAACTTTGTCACCATTCTCTAAGAACTTACGGGCTGCTTTAGCCTTTGTTTCTAAGTCATGTTGACCGATTTGTGGAGTAAGTTGAACTTCTTTGATCTCAATAATATGTTGTTTCTTTTTGTTTTCTTTGGCTTTCTTTTGTTGTTCGAAACGGTATTTACCATAGTTCATAATTTTACAAACTGGTGGTTGGGCGTTTGGTGCAACACAGACTAAGTCAAGTTCGGCACGAACCGCGTAATCATATGCTTCTTTAGAAGACATACGACCAAGTTGTTCTCCATTCGCTCCGATTAAGAGCACTTCTGGGAAACGAACTCTTTCGTTAATGAGATCGGCATTTTGCTTGTTTGGACGTTGTGGTCCTTGTTTAATTGGATAGTTGATAACTTTTATCTCCTTTACAAGTAATAAAAACGGGCACGAAGTGCGCCCGTTCTACATAACTAAATTGATTTGTTACAGTAGCAATGTACCAATCGATTCATCGATCTGGTGAGAAGCGTTGGGCGCTCTTCTTTCTACGTTTTGCATGGATATTTAACTACACATATAATGTGTTGTCAAATCTTTTTTTATTCGGCGCTAATACTATTGCTTAGATTTCCGGTGTTAAAGTGGTCGAGACTTCCAGAATAACTTGCAGTGGAAACAACACCAGATTGATTTCTTAAATAATCAGCTGTGATTTCCCGGTAAACATAATATTCATCGTTTTTAGTTAAATAACTAACGACTTCTAAATTTGGAAAATAGTTATAATAACGATTTGCATTACAGTGGAACGCTAAATAGTCAATGCAAGCAATTGTATAAATTTTATCGTCTTCTAAAGGCGATAATGCATCGTAATTATTTCCACGATACATATAGTTCCAATTAAGTTCATTCCTAATATCAGAACCGTGAACACGAATTATATATATAACATTGTCAAACGGAAGCGAACGATAAAGCTTTTCATATGTAACGATTGGACCACTTAGAGGTTCCCTTGCTTGATTTGTGATGGCATAAGAAATATCAAATCCTTGATTAATTGATTCCTCATAAATGGCTTTACAAACTAGATTTGGCATATAGCCATATTGATCAAATTCCCCATCAAGTTGACTTGTTAAAACCTCATCTTTAATTCCATCTACTTGGTCTTCGTAATAATCAACAATGTCATCTATTTCTGGATCAATAGACGAAACATCGCTTAATAGCGATGAGGCAGATAAATTATAAACATTTGTTGAACTGACTGAACCAGTTGATAAATCAAAAGTCAAATTCACCTTTCCAATAGTTCCACCCTTATCTCCAAATTGAGCAAAAGTAACATCGTTATACTCTTCAGTTTCCCACTGATGGGTGTGACCATTTAGGACTAAATCAACATACTTTTTGTTTGAGGAAGAGGAAACATCCGTAATCTTTTCGGCAACAGTTGAATCATAGCCATCATGAATTGATGCGATTACAACATCGCAGTCTTCTTCGTTACGAAGTTGATCGGAAAGACGGCAAATCGTATTAGAGACGTCAACAAATTCATAGTTCATGACGAATTGTGTATTAATACTGGTTTCACAAGTATCACCAATCACACCAATCAAGCCAACTTTAATTCCTGATTCGAGAGTAAATATTGTGTATTCACGCCCAATTTGAGATTGGTGGGTTGTTCCAACTTCCTTGGTGCTGAAGTTAAAGTCATATACATTTGCAGCTAAAACCGGAGTGGAATAACCATGATAATCTGCTTGCCCACAAGCAATAAGTTTTTCATCGCCCCAGTCGAAATCGTGATTTCCAATTGTTCGAGCTGACATTCCTGCGGCATTATAAACATCAGTAATCAATCGTCCACGATTGTAGTTTGATTGTAATGAACCTTGAAATGTATCGCCTTGATCAAGGAATAATGTATTGTTTTGACTGACTTTTTGCTTAATTAATGTTCCGAGATGTTTGATACTAAATTCATTTGTCACAGCTCCGTGATAGTCATTGATTGTATAAATTGATATATTTGTTGTTCCGTTTGTCGGTTTAATAGTTGAACTAATAACATGAATATCGCAGTAAGCAGTTTTTCCATTTGCTTCGCCTTTAAGGCGAACATCTCCAGTATTTAATGCATAGATCGTGTTTGATTCACCATTTTTTGTTGATTCATTATTAAAACGAATGATGTTTGAATGTGGAACACTCCATACAATGTCCTCGGTTGAACTATATGTATCAACAACACTCAATGAAGCAGTGTGTGATGAAGCAATATCGATGGTTAATTCGGATTGAGAAAAACGGAATTCATAAACAGGAATTGGTGTAGAAGTTGAAGATGGACTTGGTTGAGAACTGCTATTTGGTGCCCCGGCACTTGTTGTTGCAGTTGTTCCACTTGAAATGCTCGGAGTTCCAGCAGAAGTGATTGATGGAATTGCACTAGAAGGCGAATTTTCACTAGTTGATACTTTCGATGTTACGTTAATAGATGATTCTGTTATAGACGATGATTTTGATTGTCCTTTATGTGAACTTGATTTATTGCATGAAGAAAGAACAAAGAGAGCTAATAAACAAATTAAATACTTTCTTTTCACAAGAAAAGTATACACAACACACGTAAAAATAAAAAGTCAGCGATTATCACTGACTTTTAAAACATATGCAATTTTTGGTTATTCTTCGTAAACCGGAAGGGATTTGCTGGAGATTTCTTTTTCAACCATCTTCACAAATTCTTCTAGTTTAACTGTGACTTGAGCCTTCGTTCCGAAGTGTCTATATGTCACAGTACCTTCGTTCTTTTCATTATCTCCGATAACTAAAGTGTATGGAATTTTCTT
>CAMGZN010000051.1 GCA_946183335.1 uncultured Caryophanales bacterium
AAATTCTTGTCTCGATTCTCATGATTTCAATGATCATGGTGATGATGTTAATGTCTGTAGAATGTGTAAGACGTATCTCTGAAGTTTTAACTGAAGAACCAGCAATTAAAAACCCAGAAAATCCAATTTATGAAGTTGCAAACGGAGATATTTTCTTTGACAATGTTAACTTCAAATACAAAGAAACAGCTCAAAAATGCGCCCTTTCAAATATTAATTTAAATATTAAATCTGGAGAATTTGTCGGCATTCTTGGATCAACTGGTTCCGGAAAAACATCTTTAGTCAATCTGATTTCTCGTCTATATGACGTAACTGACGGAAAGGTCATGGTCGGAGATCACGATGTCCGTGAATACGACATTAAATCCTTACGAAAATCTGTTTCGGTTGTCTTACAAAAGAACGTTTTATTCTCCGGAACAATCGAATCAAACCTCAAATGGGGAAAAGAAGACGCCACAGTCGAAGAGATGGAAAAAGCTTGTGAAATTGCTCAAGCAGCTGAAATTGTTAAAGCCAAAAAAGATGGCTTAAAATCCAAGGTTGAACAAGGCGGAGCAAACTTCTCAGGCGGACAAAAGCAACGTCTTTGTATTGCGCGCGCTATTGTCGGATCACCAAAGATTCTTATTTTAGACGACTCCACATCTGCCGTTGATACCAAGACAGACAAATTGATCCGCAAAGGCTTAAAAGAAAAACTCCCAAATATAACCAAAATTGTTATTGCTCAACGTATTTCTTCTATTGAAGACGCCGATAAAATCGTTGTTTTGGATGATGGAGCAATTTCTGCTATTGGAACACACGAAGAATTGCTTAAAAAATCAAAGATTTATCGCGAAGTGTATGAAACTCAAAATCGAGTGGGAGGTGCTAACTAATGCCACCAGTTCGTATTAGAGAACATAAACGTGCCAAGAAGGGTACTCTTCCAAGATTATTGAAAGAGTTATTTAAACGCTATCCAGTTAGACTTGGATTCGCAATTTTCCTAATTCTTTTCAATGTTTTCGCCAACCTCTCATCTTCGATGTTCTTAAACTTCATTACTGTTTGTTTATCCACCGCTTTATCAATGCCAGGCGGTGCGCAAAACCCATTTACCGGAAGTTACGAAATTTCCGCGATGGGTATAACGCTCCATACAAATGTATCAACATTATTAATTGTTCTTGCAAGCATTTATGCTTTTGGTGTTTTCGCCGCTTGGTGGTGGCGAAGAACAATGGCTGTTATCACACACGAATACTTGAATGAACTTCGTATTCAAATGTTCACACATCTACAAGATCTGCCAATCAAATACTTTGATACACATCCGCATGGCGAAATCATGTCTTTGTTTACAAACGACATCGATACAATTCGTCAGTTTATTTCTGGGGCTCTTCCAACATTTATCCAAGCTTCATCAGCAATTGTTTTGGTTCTTGTTGTAATGATGATGAACTCCATCTGGATGACGTTTGTGACACTTGTGTGTTCTCTTTTGATGGTACTTTCCACGGTTGTCTTTGGTGGGAGAGCCGCAAAATTCTTTATTAAACAACAAATTCAAGTCGCTAAAGTTGAAGGTAACATTGAGGAGTCAATGAATGGTTTAAAAGTTATTAAATCGTTCTCTCACGAAGAAAAATCTATTGACCAATTCAAAGAATCGAATGATGAATTATGTGTTTATTCAACTAATGCCAATATTGCTGGAAACGTTACTGGACCGGTCAATATGAACATCGGAAACTTCATGTACATCTTAACCGCTACAGTTGGTTTCTTGATGCTGGTTATTCCAGGATTTAATAACTTAACACTTTCTGGATGGGTAGCAATTGATATTAATAACCCAGCAAATGTTTCAACTTTCTGGGGTGTTGTCTTATCCTTCTTACTCATGTCGAGAATGTTCTCTAACAACATGAATAACTTCTCACAACAAGTAACATTCATTGTTATGGGTATGGCTGGTGCATCTCGTTGTTTTGAACTCGTTGATGAAAAACCAGAAGTTGATGAGGGTTATGTTACTTTAGTACACGCAAAAAGAGATGAGAATGGAAACATTGTTGAGACAGATGAACGAACAAGACTCTTTGCTTGGAAGCATCCTCATGGAGATGGTTCATTAACATATACTGAACTTAAAGGAGACATTCTCTTAGATCATGTTGACTTCTCATATGATGGACACCGATTAGTCCTTGAAAATGTTGACATTTACGCGCACCCAGGTCAACAAATCGCTCTTGTTGGTGCAACAGGTGCAGGCAAAACCACAATTACAAACTTAATTAACCGCTTCTATCCGCTTGCCGATGGCAAAGTTAGATATGACGGAATCAACATTAATAAAATTAAAAAGGATGATTTACGTCGTTCTTTAGGTATTGTTTTGCAAGACGTTAACCTCTTTACCGGAACGGTTTTAGAAAACATTCGTTATGGCCGACTCGATGCCACAGATGAAGAATGTTTTGAAGCGGCCAAGATTGCAAATGCGTATGACTTTATCATGCGTCTACCCGAAGGATTTAACACTGTCCTTTCTGGAGACGGATCAAACCTCTCCCAAGGACAACGTCAATTAATTTCTATTGCTCGTGCAGCAGTCGCAGACGCACCGGTTATGATTCTTGATGAAGCTACTTCATCCATTGATACTCGTACCGAAAAACTCGTTCAACAAGGCATGGATCAAATTATGAAAGGTCGAACAGTCTTTGTTATCGCTCACCGACTTTCAACTATTCAAAACGCAAACGCGATTATGGTTCTTGACCATGGCAAAATTATCGAACGTGGAACTCATGAATCCTTAATCAAAGAAAAAGGCTATTACTATCAGTTATATACAGGAGCTTTCGAGCTAGAATAGTGAGGTTTTGCAATGAAAAAGTTAGGAATTGCATTGATTTTATCAGTCTTAGTTATCTCTGGTTGTACATCAACGTCAAAGAAAAAGAAACGCTCATCTAGTGCGGAACAAACTTCACAAATTAGTGAACAACCAGGAACTTCTGCCAACCCAACAAGTGGAAATCCTGGCGTTTCATCAAACCCAACAATTTCTGGCACAACAAATCAAGGAACATCAGAAACTCCACAACCAACAGATCCAATAATTGAATCGCTCGAAGTTAAAGGATATAAAGATACATTCCAAGTCGGAGATCAATTTTATTTTGGTGGAACAGCCACTGTAACTTATGAAGACGGTTCTCAAGAAGATGTCACATCAAAAGTTCAGTTCTCTGGATTCGATTCTTCAGAAGCAAATAATCAATTAAGCATCATTGTTACATATAGCAATAACTCCAGCGTCGGAGGCACAAATTATTACGTTTCAATTGTGAGTGATATCACCAACCTTGGAAAACTAAAAATCGGTGCGATTAAAGAATATATGGAAGCACACCCAATCACAGTTCCTGCCGACAAGAAATGTGCTGTTGATTATAAGACCAAAGTTACATTCGATGGTGTTGCTCTTGAATCGGTAAATCTAGTAAAATACAACAAGTTCTCTGGGCTTGGAGATTCCTTCCCGGCCAAGATTATTTTTGGTGATGACACAGGCTATATTGCGGTCACGGGAACAGGAGCAGAAGGAAACCTCGTTGATGGTGTTAAATCACACGTTGGAAAAGAAACATCTAAATACACTATTGTTGGTTATTTATCGATTTATCTAGGCCATTATGAAATTGTAGTCGACGAAGTCGAAACAGATAAAAATGGTAAAAATGGATGGGATGAAACATTGCCAGTTACATGTGATGTTGCAACATTATCCAAGCAAAATATTACTATTGAAGAATTCTACGATATTGCTAAAGATAATAACTACAATTGTGCCGGTCATGGATATGGAGAAATCTATACCATTAAGAATGCAACTTGTTACTTCTCCGACTCCGGAGACAACATATATTACTTATCTGACGGAGAAAGACTTTTAAAAGTCATCAATCACAATCGTCCAGACCTTTCCGAAGGTAAAGTTTATGACGTAGTTGGATTGCTTTCGATGCTCAATTATTCAGGAGCGATTTATCTGCAAAAAGCAACCGAAGTTGCTGGCACACCAGTTGCTCTTAATTTAACGAGTCCTATTGAAAAGAACATCATTGATTTAAAGAAGATAAAAGCTTCTCAAGATGATACAAATACACGCTACCCAGAATACACAATGTTCTGGTCACACTTATATAAAACAACAGGTTACCTAACAACATGCGTTCAAGATGGGAAATACTTCATTGGAATTCGAGACACCTATTACACAGGCAAGGATCCAATTAGTGGTCAAGTTCAAGCTCAAACAACCTATAACATGGCTTTAATCGATAACGAAAATTTCTGGAACGTAAGCCTAGAAAATCTTCAAAAATACAATCCATACATTGATTACATTGATCAAGACACCGCCGTCGATGTCTATTACATTCCTCAACAACTTGATTACACAAAAGGTGAAGCGAGATGGAAAATATTCTTACTTCCATCAACATTCCCAATGGTTAATGAATAATAAAAAATGTCCTGCAAAAGCTGGACATTTTTTTCTAAAACCCAATTATTTATGAAGCTTTAATAAGTTCTCCATTAAGGCTAATCTTGTTAATAATCCAACGCCTCCTGGAACTGGAGTTTGAAGGAATACTGGAAGATTTGGAACAGCGTCTCCGTGAAGACCTGTTTCATCCCGGTTGATACCAACATCGACAATTACGGCCGACTTTTTATATTTATAAGATTCATCAAGAATGCCTTGTTTGCCAGTAGCGACAACAATAATATCAGCATTAGCAATATATCTTTCAAAGTCTTCTCTGACTGTCTTTGAGTGAAGAACAGTGACATTTGAACTTTCAGCAAGAAGCATTTTAGCCATTGGTTTTCCAACAATGTTGGAACGACCAATCACCACTGCATTTTTACCTTTGAGTTCAACATTTTCGGCCTTAAGGTAATTCATAATTCCTTGAGGAGTACATGGATTAAGTTTGCTTAATGGGTGGAAACCATCAACATCTTTCTCTGGTGAGATCGCTAACTTAATTGTGTCTTCGTTAATATGCTTTGGAAGAGGCATTTGAACAAGAAAACCATCAAGTTTTTTGTTTTTGTTAAGTTTTCCGACTAATTTAAGCAACTCTTTTTCAGTTGTAGATTCAGGAAGTTTAATTAATTTTGCATCAACACCAAGTTCAGCAGAATCTTTTAGTTTTCCTTTAACATAAGCATTTGAAGCTGGATCATCATTGATTTGAACAATCACCAAAGTTGGTTTTCGGTCCATTTTTTCAATCAATTCTTTGAGCTCAACCTTACGAGCTTTAACATACTCTTTAATTACCATAATTATGTTCCTCAAAAATTATGTAGATATGATAACACATTTTGATAGTTTTCCTATCAAAATATTTTAATATTATTTATAATAGCAATATGGAATTTGTTGGTTTAGACAAAATGTCACTTCTTGACTACGAAGATTATGTCTCCGCAGTGATTTTTTCACCAGCGTGTAATTTTAGATGTCCATTTTGTCATAACGGACAATCTGTTTTAAATTCTTCCGCCGAAATTCCTTTTGGCGAAATTCTTTCTTATCTAAAAAGTAGAAAAGGTTTACTTGATGCTGTTGTTGTTACGGGTGGAGAGCCAACTTTGATGCCTGATCTCGAAAACAAGATTCGTCAAATCAAGGAACTTGGATATGAAGTTAAGCTTGATACAAATGGTACAAACCCAGAATTACTGCAACATTTAATTAATGAAAAACTTATCGATTATGTTGCAATGGATATCAAGAATTCTCCAAAGAAATACGCTCTAACTGCAGGATGTCAAAAAGTTGATTTAGAAAAGATTAAAAAATCAATCGAAATTTTAAAAACATCAGGGATTCGCTATGAATTTCGCACAACTTTAGTCAAGGAATTCCATGATTTTTCAGACATTCCAGAAATCGGAAGATTAGTTGAAGGAGCAAAGAAAATTTACCTTCAAAAATTCGTTGATCGAGAAGGAGTCATTCAAAAAGGGCTCCACCAAGCCGACGAAGAAATTGCAAACTTGTATAAAAAAGACCTCGAGAGATTTGTCTCAGAGGTCTATCTTAGAGGTTATTAATCAAGGTACTTAACTGCAGCTAACGCAGCAATCGCACCATCGTTACAAGCCGTCACACATTGACGGATTGTTTTCTTTCTTGTGTCGCCAACAGCGAACAAACCTTTTGTTTTAGTTTCCATATTGTCATCTGTCACAATATAACCCTTCTCTAATTCAACTAGGTCTTGGAAGTTTTCGTTGTGCGGAATTTGACCAATACAGACAAACACGTTATCGGTTTTAAATTCACGTCTCTCTTTGGTTTTTGTATCTTCAAACACAAGGCCTTCGAGAGATTCCTTTCCTAAATACTCCACTAGGTTCATATTATGTGTAACTTCAATATTTTCTTTTGCTTTTAAGCGATCGACTAGAATCGCATCAGCGAAGAATTTATCAAATAATGTGAACATGTGCACTTTAGTGCAGTAGTTAGCAAGAGTTAATGCATATTGAAGTGCTGTATTTGCGTCCCCAATAAGATAAACCTCTTTTCCTTTATACATCGGACCATCGCAAACGGCGCAGAAACTAATACCGTTTCCAATAAGTTCTTGCTCATTTGGGAGGTTCATCAAACGATGTTTGACTCCGTTTGCGATAATAACAACTTTTGATTCGTATGTATTGTAATTGGTATGAACACGGAAGATGTCTCCAACCTTTTCGATTTTCGAGACATCTTCGAGTTCAAATTTGGCGCCTAATGCATCAATTTGAGCAAACATTTGGTCAGTAAAGTCAAGACCAGAGATCTCTTTGATTGATGGAAAATTTTCAAGTCTTGGAGAATTGGCAATTTGCCCTCCAAAATTTTCCTTTTCCAGAATCAACACTGACTTGTTTGTTCTGAGGAGATATAACGCAGCGGTCATCCCGGCCGGGCCACCGCCGACAACAATGGCGTCAAACATAAGCTTATTTTACGCTTTCAATA
>CAMGZN010000052.1 GCA_946183335.1 uncultured Caryophanales bacterium
GGAAGGCAATGTCTTTAGCCCGTTTTTCTTCTAATTCTTCCTTAGAAATTTCATCTTCAATATAAAGAGTCATTTTTCCATAGGCATATTTCATACCTTTTTCATAAGGATTAGAAGTAAAGCAGATTTCTTTAGCAAACGTAAAACGTTTGAGATAAGTTTCAAACCCATCGAATGGTTTGTTTTTGCTCTCGACAACAAGCTTCAAAGCATAGTTCGGAGCAAGTTTATTACTCACCTTGTAGTTACGAATCTCAGCGATCATCTTCATGAGAAGTTCAACTTCACTCACGTCATCTTTATAAGCTTTTGCTTCTGGATAAGATTCAAGCATAATGGATTCTTTATGTTCAGGCAAAGCCTGATAAAGCTCTTCAGCGATAAACGGAGCAAATGGATAAATCATTAAAATGATTGATCGAACAATCTCGACAAGGATTGTACGAACAACGTTCTTATATTCTTCATTATCTCCTTGGAGAGTAACTTTACTCATCTCAAGATAGTTTGAACAGAAATCATCATAAACAAAGTTATATAGGTAATTCGAGGCCATTGAATATTCATATTTATTCATGTAGCCATCTACCGCTTTAATTGTTTCGTGTAAGCGAATTAAGATATGCTTTTCCATTGGAGCAAGTTCACTGAACTTGTAATCAACTGGTTTGTAATTGTTTCCAAGAGATTCTAAAACGTAACGAACAGAGTTCCAAATCTTATTTAAATAGTTACTTGAAGCGGCAACTTTTTCATCAATATAACGAATATCTTGTCCTGGTGCAGAACCAGTTGTTAAGAAGTAACGAAGGGCATCAACACCATATTTATCAATGACGTCAATTGGATCGATGCCGTTACCTAATGATTTTGACATCTTTCGACCTTGGGAGTCACGAATTAATCCATGGATTAAACAATCCTTAAATGGAGATTTCTTAGTGAATTCTAAGGAATCAAAAATCATTCTTGAAACCCAAAAGAAAATAATGTCATAGGCTGTGCAAAGGAGACTGTTTGGGAAATAACGTTTGTAATCTTCTGTTTCTTCTGGCCAGCCTAAAGTAGCAAACGGCCATAAAGCAGAGGAGAACCATGTGTCTAAGACGTCCTCGTCTTGGATATAATTTGGATCATTAATCTCTTCTTCAGAAACTAAAATCTCTCCAGTTTGCTTATTATAATAAGCAGGAATACGATGTCCCCACCACAGCTGACGAGAAATACACCAGTCATCAACATTCTCCATCCATTGACGGAAAGTGTGATTAAACCTGGTCGGAACAAAGTTCACTTCCGATTTAGCTAAGGCTTGGTCAGCAAGTGGACGCATCTTCACAAACCATTGTTTTAAAAGCATTGGTTCAACCACTGTGTGGCTTCTTTCAGAGTGACCAACTTGGTGAACGATGTCTTCAATCTTGATTAAACGTCCATCAGCTTCAATCTGTTTGACTAAAGCTTCACGGCATTCATAACGGTCCATTCCTTTGTATTTACCACAGATATCGCTCATCTTCGCATCTAAATCCATACATTTTGGACGAGCTAAATGATACTTTTCGCTTAAAGCGAAGTCATTTGGGTCGTGGGCAGGTGTACATTTCATCGCACCTGTACCAAATTCAATGTCGACATATTCGTCAGCCATGATTGGTAAAGGTTCTTCATTAGCTGGGTTAATCACCTTTTGACCAATAAGATGTTTATAACGTTTATCGTTTGGGTTCACAAAGACGGCGACATCGCCAAACATAGTTTCAGGACGAGTTGTCGCAACGGTTAAATATTCTTTCGAACCAACGATTGGATATTTAAAGTAATAAAACTTTCCTGGATCATCAAAGTATTCAACTTCAATGTTACTTAAAGCTGTTTTAAGTTCTGGGTCATAGTTGATAATTCGTTCTCCACGATAAATAAGACCTTTATCGTATAACGTCTTAAAGACGTGTCGAACAGCACGGCTAAGATTTTCATCAAGTGTGAATCTTTCACGGCTATAATCGAGCATTAAGCCCATTTTAGCCCATTGTTCATGGATATTCTTAGCGTATTCATGCTTCCATTCCCAGGCTTTCTCTAAGAATTTCTCTCGGCCGAGGTCATATCGAGAAATACCTTCCTTGCGAAGTTTTTCTTCGACTTTAGCTTGCGTAGCAATGCCAGCGTGATCCATTCCAGGCAACCAGAGAACATCAAAACCTTTGATTTTTTTGTATCGAGCAGTAATGTCTTGAACAGTTGTATTCCAAGCGTGACCAAGGTGGAGTTTACCAGTAACATTTGGAGGAGGAATTACCATCGAAAACGGGGATTTTGATTTATCTCCAGCAGTAAAATATCCTTTTGATTTCCAAAAATCATATTTTCCTTGTTCAACTTTCTTCGGATCATAACGTTTATCTAACATACGATCACCTCCAACAAAAATAAAAAAGCGTTCCGTCTAAGGACGCTTTCACGTGGTACCACCTTAATTCTATAACATAAGTTATAGCACTTCATTTGTCTTTATCGCAGAACTACGGAATATTCCTATTCAATCTCGCAAGCGACAATAATTAGAACTTTGGAAGTTTTGCACCAACCAACTTCTCTCTTAGCAAAGTATTCTAATTAACCTCTTGGTCAACGATACTCTAATTATAACAAAGCATTGTCTTTAAACAATGAATGTTTTAATTTTCAACTGCGCGAGTAATCTCTGCGCGTAATTTATCAAGAGTTTCTTTCTTCAATGAAGAAACTTCGAGATAATTTTCTTCCTTAACATCGTTTTTCATACGCTTTGTAAGCGCCGCAGAATCCTTTTGGTTGAGTTTATCAACCTTTGTATTCACAAGGACGTAAGGAAGATTAGATTCCTTTAAAAAGGAATAAAAGTCTTCGTCGTCTTTACTTAACTTGTGACGAGAATCAACAAGGAAGACAACGAGTTTAAGATGAGGATTAGTGAAATATTTCTCCATCATCTCTCCGAAAGAATCAACATCACGGCTTCCACTTGCGGTATAACCATAACCCGGAGCGTCAATGAGGTAGAACTTGTCATCAATTATAAAATAATTGAGTAGCTTAGTAAAACCAGGTTTTGAAGATGTATAAGCAAGATTCTTTCGTCCTGTTAAGGCATTTATCAATGATGATTTCCCGACGTTTGATTTACCAACAAAAAGAACTTCAGGAAGATCTCTTTCTGGCTTATCAGCGAGTTTAGGCGCCGATTTAACAAAATCAACACGTCGGAAATCAATCATAGTTATTTTAGAATAGCGACATTTACCGCATCGTCAACATTATTCATATAAACGATACTGAGATTGTCTTTAACTTCTTTTGGTAATTCATCAACTGCTTTTTTGTTCTCCTTAGGAACAATAATGGTTTTAATTCCACTACGTAAAGCGGCGAGTGATTTCTCTCTTAAGCCTCCGATTGGAAGAGCTTGACCTCTTAATGTCACTTCACCAGTCATCGCGACGTTGTTATCAACTGGACGGTTGGTTAAGCAGGAGATGATTGCGGTCGTAATCGCAACACCAGCACTTGGACCATCCTTTGGAACGGCACCCTCTGGGAAGTGAATATGGAAGTCACTTTCAGCGAATACTTTCGAATCAATCGAATATTTTGTCGCGTTTGCACGAACATAATCAAGGGCAATAGTTGCACTTTCCTTCATTACATCTCCAAGTTTACCAGTGAGGATCAAACTACCCTTTCCTGGGAAGTAGTTCACTTCGATTGGAAGGATGTCTCCACCAAACTGAGTATAAGCTAATCCAGTAACTACACCAACTTGGGCATTCTCTTCTTTCTTGGAATTTTCAAAGATTGGAGTGCCTAAATATTTGTGCACTTTTTCTGGAGTAATAGCAATTTTTTCAACATCGTGATTTGTTAACAAATCAACAACTACTTTACGACAGATGGATCCAATTAAACGTTCAAGTTCACGGACACCAGCCTCACGAGTATATTCCTGAATGATGGTTTTATAAGCAGCTTCGCTAAATGAAATTTGCTTATTGGATAATCCGTTCGCTTCAGTTTGCTTCTTAAACAAGAAGTTCTTCGCGATTTGAATCTTTTCAAACTCCGTGTAAGAGTTCACCTCAATGAGCTCTAAACGATCGCGGAGTGGAGCTGGAACGTTCTCTAAATAGTTCGCTGTAGCGATGAAGAGAACTTTGCTTAAATCATATGGTTCTTCAAGATAGTTATCGTTGAAGGCAAAGTTTTGTTCTGGGTCTAAGACTTCAAGCATGGCGCTGGCCGGATCTCCTTTATAGGAGGAACCAAGTTTGTCAACTTCATCAAGAAGGAAAACAGGGTTAATCACACCAACGCGTTTCATGCCTGAGATAATGCGTCCAGGCATACTTCCAACATATGTACGTCTATGTCCACGAATTTCGGCTTCGTCAGAGATTCCACCAAGACTTGCCTTAAAGAACTTTCTTCCTAAAGCACGGGCAATTGACTTTCCGAGGGAAGTCTTACCACATCCTGGAGGTCCATAGAAGCAGAGAATTGGAGCTTTTAAGTTATTTGTTTTTTGCTTAACAGCTAAATATTCAACGATACGCTTTTTGACCTTATCAAGACCATAATGGTCTTCGTCTAAAATCTTTTGAACATTCTTCAGATCATTATTATCTTCGGTTTCTTGGTACCATGGCACATCCATTAACGTTTGGATGTAACTCATGATAAGCGAGGATTCAAGCGATGCTTGTGGCATCATTTGGTAACGTTTGAGTTCTTGCTTGACTTTAGCTTTAACGTGTTCTGGATAAGGATTCTCTTCAAGACGTTTGAGAATAGTATCTTCATCTTCAGCACTTTCTGGATCTTCGCCAAGTTCCTTTTTGATCGCTTTCATCTTCTCGCGAAGGATATAATCCTTCTGTTGTTTCTCGGTTTGTTTAGAAACTTCACGAGTAATGTCGGCATCAACTTTGGCTTCCACAAGGGATTCTTTTAAGGATTGAGCGACTAAAGATAATCTTTCTTCAACGTTCACCGCTTCTAAGATTTTTTGGCGGCCAACTTCGTTTAAGAAAAGATATGGAGCAAGAGCATCCGCAAGTTCACCAGGATTCATTCCTTGGGAACTTAAAGAAGTATAAATACTTCTTGGCAAAGCACCAGCAACACGTTGAACCTTTGGTAACATGGAAGTAATATCCTTTAATAAGGATACGACGTTCTGTGAGTCACCCGGAATGTCCTCAAGGACTTCTACATCAGCGACATAGAAGCCAGATTGGTCAAACGAGATGTTGTTAATTTTGACACGAACTGATGAATTCACACGAACAGTCACATACGACTTCATATCCGCGTATGTGGTAATTCGGCACAATGTTCCAACCTTATAGATGTCTTTGATTGTTGGGGTTTCGATTTTGGCATTGTTTTGAGAAACAATAACTAAAAGAGACGATTCATTATCGCGGCTGGCTTGAATAGCTTTGATTGAAAAATCTCTTCCAGCATCAATCTTTTCATCATGTGTGCCTGGGAAAAGGGTATAAGCTTTCGTGATTAGTAATGGTAATGTAAATTTCGTTTTGTTATTATCAGCCATAACTACTCCTTTCCTTTCATTTTAGAAATTCATAAGTAATTAATTACTTAGCAACGTTTTCATTAAGTAAGAAATCGGTAATACGACGTTGACGAATTTCGGCTTTGAAACGTGGCAAATCTTTACCAAGAATTTCTTTTACCTTGTCGAGTTCCATATGGTATTGATCAGCGATCTTGGCCATTTCGAATTCAACATCAGCATCTTCAACGCCGATTTTTTCTTCTTTAGCGATTTGTTCCATGACTAAGATAGCACGGAGATTCTTTTCAGCATCTTCATGCATCTTCTTGGATAAATCTTCTTCTTTTTGACCGGTGATTTGTAAATATTGTTCAACAGTCATTCCACGAGATTGAATCTGTTGTTCAAGATTCTTTCTCATTCCATCGACTTCGTCATCGATCATTTCGTGAGCGAGTTCGATGGTTGCGCCTTCCGAAATCTTTTCGATAATTTTATTTAAGACTTCATTTTGAGCGTTTTGTTCTTTTTGAGCCTTGATTTGCTCTTTTTGATGTTTCTTTAAACCTTCAACATCTTTCACTTCTGGAATGTTTAAGTCTTTAATAAGTTCTTCGTTTAATTCCGGAAGAACTTTTTCCTTCACTTCGTGAATGGTACATGTAAAGACGGCATCTTTACCAGCAAGTTCTGGGACATATTGTTCTGGGAATTTGACATTAACTTCGACAACTTCACCGGCTTTCTTGCCAATGAGTTGTTCTTCAAACCCTGGAATGAATTGATGTGAACCAAGTTCTAAGGAATAATTGTCGGCTTTTCCACCTTCAAATTCTTTTCCATCAACTTTACCAACAAAGTCCATGACAACTGTGTCACCTTCTTTGGCTGGCTTTTCGCTAACGACTAAGCTAGCATTTCCAGCGACTAAACGATCAATCGCTTCGTTAACTTCCTTTTCAGAAACGCTAACTTTGGCCTTTTCGATGTTTAATCCTTTGTATTGTCCGAGTTTAACTTCTGGAGCAAGGATAATGACGAACTTAAGTTGAAGTTCTGTATCGCTTACTTTAGTAACATCAACACTTGGACGAGCAAATGGTTGGAGTTTTTCTTCACGAAGAACTTCTTCATATGCTGGTTGGAGCATTAAATTGATTGCTTCGTTAAAGATTTTACCTAAATCGATGTGCTTGCGAGCAATGCTTTCTGGGGCTTTTCCTTTACGGAAGCCTTTGATTTCGAGTTCGCTAGCTAACTTTTGGAAAGCTTTTTCTTGAGCGTCTTTCCAAGTTAATTCATCGACATCACAAAGTACTTCGACTTTGGAATTTTCTAATTTATTGACGACTCTTTTCATAAGTATCTCCTTTTCAAATGAGCATTAAAGAGTATATTAAAATATACCTCCTAATGCAACGAGAAAGATAATTATTTATATTAGAGTT
>CAMGZN010000053.1 GCA_946183335.1 uncultured Caryophanales bacterium
TTAAATTTTTAGGCGAATATCGGAGCGGTAATAGAATTAAATCCATCTTATTCTTTGTTGTAATGCTCTTAATGGTTGGAACATTTATCATTATTCCAAATGTTGGGCAAGGGGCTGCATGGCAACTGCCAGTTATGATTTCAGTAGCTGTTGTGCTTCTTGGATGTGTTTTAGGATTCTCTTTCTTAACACGTAAAAAAATGACTCAAAAAATGAGAAATTATTTCTCTATTTTCTACGGAAACATGAATAAATATGTTTTTGGGTCAAAAAGCTTTGACAAAGTCGTCTTTGAAAACCCAGGAAAGATTGAGGATCACCTCTTCACAGATAGCAATCTTTATAAAGACGTTTTAGAAGTTCGTAGTCGTGGTGCAACAACCTTTGAATATGAGAAAAAACCAATTTTAGTTTGTGACTGTGCTGGTTCTGTTAAAACAGATAAACGCGTTGTACCAATTTTTGTTGGAAAATATCTTGTTACAGGAAACAAATACGAAGGAAAAGAACCTATTTATATCTATATAAAAGGTGACCAACGTTCGCTTCCTCCAACAAATTTAGAAGAAGTAAAAGTTGTTAAAGATGATGCTACAATGGCGATTTATTCGAACGATTCTAAATGGGAAAAAAATCTTAATACAAAGGTGATGAAAATTATCAATACAATGAAGCCAAATAAAGAGCTTGTTGATATTGCAATTTCTATTCAACCAGGAACGACTTATATTGCTCTTGGTTATGACGATCCATTAATGGTCATTCCATTAGATCGACCATTCAACCAAGAACCAGTCAAAGGTTATAAGAAGGATGTTTTAAAAGCCTGCCAATTAGCGAAGGAACTTGATTAATGTCGTTAGAGAAGAAGTGGGTCATTATTCAGGCCTATAAGCACAACCAAGAACTTCATCGTCAGTGGTCACATAGTTATGTGGTTGAAGACAACGATGATTATTTTGTGCTCGCTTCAATTCGTGCTTCGGTCATCGAGGCTGATGGCAGAAAATGGCACACAAAAGAACCAGCTATGTTTATTCTTTCTAAGAAACACTGGTTCAATGTTATCGCAATGTTTAAAGAAGAAGGTATCTCTTACTATGTAAACATTGCCTCTCCATCTATTTATGATAAAGGATATATCAAATATATTGATTATGATTTAGACATTAAAAAATTTATTGATGGATCAACTAAACTTTTAGATGTCTCCGAATATAAGAAACATGCCGAAGAGCAAGGATATTCTCAAGAAATAATGGATATCCTTTCCCACTCCGTTGATGAAGTTTATAAAAAAATAGAAAAGAAAGAATCTCCGTTTATTGATGAGGAGATTCGTGAATATTATTCGAGATTTGCAAGAGATTTTAAGATTGAATAATTTTGAAAACCTTATCACATTCAGCAATTAAAGGCGCGATGCGTCTTTTTTTGTCTTCGTAATCACAGATATCGCCAACAGCAAAGATGTTATCGTTAACTCTATTATCCTTATCTACTTTAATAAATAAACCTTCTCGTTTAAAACCAAAGTTACAGTTAGCAGCGACATTACCATAATTAACAAGGATGTAATCAACAGCAATTTTTTCTAAATGTTCTGGTTCACCTTCTGGTCGAACCTCTTTAATAGTTACACTTGTGGCTTTCTCTCCGTCATATTCCAAAGAATATGGAACATATGGAAGATGTAAATTGAGGTTACTGCAATCTTTAATTGTTTCTGGATTACCTCTAAATTCTGTGCGGCGATGAATGAGATGGACGTCATTTGAAATTTTGGAGATTTCTTTCGACCAATCTAGTGCGGAATCACCTCCACCAAAGATGGCAACTTTCTTATTTTTGAGGAAATCAAATTTCTTTAAATGATAAAGGATGTTTGAACACTCATTTTCGTGCTCAACACCGAGCGGTCTTGGCGAAGAGAACCCTAAACCAACAGCAAGCAAAATATATTGAGCTTTTACCACGAATTCCTCAGCAAAAACGGTATTTTTTTCAATTTTTTCGACCTTTGTATTAAGGACAATTTTTTGATGATTTACGCCTTTTAGGAGTTGGGCGATGTAATCTTTAGAAATGATTGATTTTATACCAGGAATATCAACAATCTCTTTCTCTGGATAGAGGTGTGTAATCTGTCCGCCAACCTCGTTTGAGGCGTCAATTAAAAGATAATCAATTCCAGCCTTCTCACAAAGGTTAGCAAAATATAAACCGGCAGGACCGGCACCAATGATTGCAACACCAGTTTCTTTCATCATGAAAAATATTATAAATATATTTTCTCAACTTTGCTATAATGTATCGGGGTTTTTTATGTTGAAATTACAAGTGATTTCAAAATCGAAGGAAGAAACACAAGCCCTTGCTGCAAAAATAGTTCGCCTATTAAAACCAGGAAGTGTTGTTTTATTAACCGGTGATTTAGGTGCTGGAAAAACTACATTTGTTGGTGGCGCTTTAAAAGAACTTGGATATCAAGATCACGTTGTTTCTCCAACATTTAACATTTTAAAATGTTATTTTGAAGTTAAACCTAATGTTTTTCACATTGATGCCTATCGTTTAGAAGACCAAAACATTGATATTGGTTTGGAAGAATTCCTTGAAGGCGATGGTGTTTCGTTTGTCGAATGGCCAAAGTTCATTGAATCAATTCTTCCTCCTCAAACGATGACAATTAAGATTACAAGAATCAGTGATAATGAAAGACAATTTGAGATTTTTTCTGATTGCGAAAAATATCGTTCTGTTTTTGAATCTTTAGGAGCCAAATAATGTTTGAAGTATTGCTCGATAGCTCAAGTAAATATTTATCAGTTGGTCTAGCAAAAGACGGAAAAGTCGTTGATAAGATTTTTTATGAAGCTTGGCAACGTCAGTCTGAAATGATGACGAGTGAATTGCAAACAATTCTTCAAAGAAATCGTGTTAAAAACGAAGATATAGACGCTGTTGTCATTGGCATTGGTCCTGGCTCTTACACGGGTGTTAGAATTGCTGTTACTATTGGCAAAACCCTCGCATATGCTTTGAAAACTAAAGTATATGCCGTCTCTTCTTTATCTCTTTTAAGAGATGAAAAACAGCCAACTATCTGCGTCTTTAATGCTCGTAGCGGACGCTCATATGTTGGCGTATATGATAAAGAAAAGTGTTTGCTAAACGATTGTGTAATGAGTAACGAAGATCTTCAAAAATATATTAATGAACACAAGAATTACCTAATTAATGGAGAATTATCTCATCTTGATTTAGTCTCCAATGTATATGACACAATTGAGAATCTTGCTAGAGCAATCAAGGAAGAAAACTTAGCCGAGAACCCATTTGTTGTAAATCCAGTTTATTTAAAGGAGCTCCTATAATGGACTATAAAGTACGTTTATTAGAAAGAGCTGATTTAAATCGGGTTTATGAAATAGAAAAAGAGTGTTTTGTAAACCCATGGAAATTCTCTGATATCGAATATGAACTATCTGGAAACCCAGTAAATAAATTTTTAGTTCTAGAAGTTGAAGGGAGGGTTGTTGGATTTAATGATTTTATGATTACCTTTAACTCTGCAACCATTTCTCAGATTGCCGTTACTAAAGATTTTCGTAGGAAAGGTTTCGGAACCATTCTTTTAAACGAAATGGAAAAGTATTTTCCAAATGAAGGTGACGATGTTGTTGAAAATGTCACTTTAGAAGTTCGTGCTTCTAATGAACCAGCAATCAAATTATATGAAAAACACGGATATGAAGTGGTGGTAAAGAAACCACATTATTATCCTGACGGAGAAGACGCCATTTATATGGTGAAGAGGCTTATGCTATGTCGTTAATATTAGGACTTGAATCAAGTTGCGACGAGACATCTATTGCGATCGTTCGTGATGGAAAACTTTTGAGCAACGTTGTTGCGACACAGATTAAAATGCATCAACAATTTGGTGGTGTTATGCCCGAACTTGCTTCCCGTCTTCACTGCGAAAATGTCTTGTTTGTTCTTGATGAAGCACTTCGAAATGCCAACATTAAATTGGAAGACATTGATGCCTTTGCGTTTACCAGAGGACCAGGGCTAATCGGTGCCCTTCATGTTGGAATGCAAGTTGCAAAAACACTAGCAATTCTTTATCAAAAACCATTAATTCCAGTTCACCATTTGGCTGGTCACATTTACGCTAATGAATTTGTAAAACCACTGCAATTCCCTCTTCTTTCTATTG
Source organism: uncultured Caryophanales bacterium (assembly GCA_946183335.1). Lineage (GTDB taxonomy): Bacteria > Bacillota_I > Bacilli_A > RFN20 > CAG-826 > Fiminaster. Next base: position 4,226 of record CAMGZN010000053.1, read on the forward strand.
TTGTTAGCGGTGGAAATACTGAATTTGTTTACATGAAAGAGCCAATGAATTTTGAAATTATTGGTGAAACAAAAGATGACGCAATTGGTGAGTGTTTTGATAAAGTTGCTCGTACTGTTGGGCTTCCTTATCCAGGTGGTATTCCAATTGATAAATTATCCAAAGAAGGTCAACACACATATGATCTTCCATTCCCGCTTCATGATGATTCATTAGATTTCTCATATTCTGGTTTAAAAACCGCCGTGATTAATCTTGTTAACAATGAAAAAGCTCGTGGTCACGAGATACGAATTCCTGATTTATGTAAATCTTTTCAGGATGTCGCCATTGGAATGATTATGGATCGTTTAGAACGAGCCCTTAAACGCTATGAAATTAAACAAGTCGTTCTTGCTGGTGGAGTTTCCGCTAACTCTTATTTAAGAGAGAAGATGCATGAACGTTTAGATAACACAAACATTGATTTAATTGTGCCGCCGATTTGGTGCACAACTGATAACGCCGCAATGATCGCTCGACTTGGAGAACATCTTTACAAGATGGGTGTTGTCGCGCCTATCTCCGTGTCGTGTGACCCGAACTGGCGAATTGATAAATATAAAACATTTTAATCGCAGTTTTTAATAAACTGTTGGTATAATGTAAAAGTTATATCTGGAGGAAGATCATGGAATACAAAAGTGTTGTAGTAAGTGATTTATATGTTCTTGTTCAATCTGAAGACAAGGAATATAAGGAAATTTTGAAATCCTTAAAGAATGTCTTTATCGAAGGATGGGTTCGTACAAATCGTGATAATGGTTCAATAGGATTTATTGCGTTAAACGATGGATCTTGTTTCAAAAATGTCCAACTTGTTTATGAAGATAAAATAGTCAAAGATTATAAATCTTTAAGCCACGTAAATACTGGTGCTGCTTTAGGTGTGAAAGGTGAACTTGTCTTAACTCCAGAAGGCAAGCAACCATTTGAAATTCACGTGCATGAATTTGAAGTTATCGGATCAGTTGATCCAGATTATCCACTCCAAAAGAAACAACACTCTATGGAATTCCTTCGCGAAATTGCGCATCTTCGTCCAAGAGCAAATACATTCAACGCTGTTTTTCGCATGAGAAATGCAATGTCGATGGCAATTCATGAATTCTTCCAAAACGAAGGATTTATGTATGTTCACACTCCAATCATTACTGGAAACGACGCCGAAGGCGCTGGTAATACATTTGGCGTGATTACAAACGATAAACATCCAAAGACAGACTTCTTTTCTAAGGAAGTTGCTTTAACTGTCTCTGGTCAACTTCATGTTGAGCCATTCGCTATGGCGTTTAGAGATGTTTATACATTTGGACCAACTTTCCGCGCCGAGCACTCCAATACAACTCGTCACGCTTCCGAATTCTGGATGATTGAACCAGAAATGGCTTTTGCCGATCTTGATGATGATATGGATTGTATTGAGGCTTGTTTAAAACATTGTATCGATGTTGCTTTACATGGATGTCCAGACGAAATGGACTTCTTTAACAACTTTATTGATAAAACCTTGAAAGATCGTTTGCATCATGTTTTAGAGAGCGAATTTAAGAGAATGACTTATACCGAAGCCATCGAAGAACTTCAAAAAGCCTTGCAAAACGGCCATAAATTTGAAAATAGCAAGATTTTCTGGGGCATGGATTTACAATCCGAACATGAACGTTATATCACTGAACAAGTCGTGAAAGGACCTGTTTTCTTAATTAATTATCCAAAGGAAATGAAAGCCTTCTATATGAGACAAAATGATGACGGAAAAACAGTTGCCGCTTGTGACTTGCTTGTCCCATATGTTGGCGAACTCGTTGGCGGAAGTCAGCGTGAAGAACGTTACGATGTTCTCAAAAAACGTATGGAAGAATGCCATTGTATCGAAGGACTTGAGTGGTATCTTGACACACGTAAATACGGCGGATGCCCACATGCTGGATTTGGTATTGGATTTGACCGTTTAATTATGTATGTCACTGGAATGAGTAACATTCGTGATGTTCAGCCATTCCCAAGAACAAGTGATCCAATTAAATATTAATTATGGAAGAAAAACAATTTGCTCAAATCGCGTATAGCGAAGAAGAGCTTGCACAACAAAAGAAACAAAAAAGCCGAAATCGAGTTTTCGGCATTTTGCTTTGTTTAAGTCTTTTATTAACTGCTGTTTTAATCGCAGAAATTGTTTGTTTAATTACAAAGTAATTAACGAATAGGTTCAATAGGTTTTTCTTGAGGTGGGAGGTCGTCAATTGAACGGCTGAACACCTTTTTTGCTATCCGATAAATTCTGAATGATCTAGCAATATAAGCTTGGACGCAGAACATAAACCATAATAAGCCAACCAACATGGCTGGGACAAAGATATAAGAACCCCAAGCATACCAAGACCAATGTGGTGAAGAAAGTAGTGGTGGCCAATCAGAAATAATTGAGATTCCAAAAATTTTTGTGTGTGGGACATTTGCCCAATCAAAAACGTGGAAGAGTGTACCAATTCCTTCTGTTTGATGATCGAAAATGTCAACGTTCCAGTTGTTCATTATTAAACAATAGAGAATCATAATTGCTGAGGCGGCAACCATCACAATAAATGGTCTCCACGCTTGTCTAAAGAAAACGACATGATTCTTCTTAATGCCAAATTTAATTAGATCGCTCTTTTTATTAAAG
>CAMGZN010000054.1 GCA_946183335.1 uncultured Caryophanales bacterium
TAAGTAATTTGGCACACACTGTGTTCCGAATTTGAAATAGTGGTGTAACAACCAACTTTTTAAAAGCGCACGCACTGCGTACAGAATTTAAAAGGCATATCTCATCCACTTACATAATTATTTCACTGTTATTGTTCTTTAATATTTATATTAAAAGTTAGCTATTTTGACTTGAACAATATATCAAATATGATATAATTTAGATATGGAAAAGAACATCCGAAATATTGAAATTGGAAAATTCTACTTTTTGCATGATGGGAGTCATCGTGGGCACCCGTGTTTAATTGTTGCAAAAGATGATGAAAATAATCGATATTTGGTTATACGTTTCGATAGTGATAAGTTCGGTGTGCCAACGAAACGTGAACGTGGCGTAAAACATATAACGATGCTTTCAACTCCAACAACAAAGGATGTTAAAAATTCATACGTTCATAACCGTCCAATGAAATGCAAACGAAAAGATATTGGAATAGAATTACCAAATTTTCGTTTAAATAGAAAAGATAAAAAATTGATTGAAGAAATTTCAAAAAGAAAAGAGGAACTAGGTCCATCTCTTAGAAAATAAAAAAAGCAACCGATTGGCCTATTAAGCCGGAGTACCGGATTGCTACAAATAGTAAATAGGAAAATATCATTTATGTCAAGAAAGAAAGAAGAAAAAACTCAAAAAGACATCATAGATGAGTTAATTGCTGCTAGAAAAGCAAGACAACTTACTCAAGAAGAACTTGCTAAAATGATGTGCTGCCCTCAACCATCAATTTCACGTGTTGAAAACCGTAGTGTTTCTCCTACTCTTGAGTTTGTTGAACGAATGTGTGATGTATTAGGATTTAAGATGCATATTAGAAGATTTTAGTTTTATTTATTTCTTCTCTTTCCATTTATATCCATAAGCACTTTGATACTTATGGTTAATACAGTCTCTAATCCCTTGAGGAGACTTCTTTAACTCTTTCGCCGCTAAATATATGGAACGATACTGTTTGATATATTTTCCATCAAGAGAGTATTGGATGACTCTTCTTGGTTTCATTTGGTATTTCTTTTCTTTGTCTAATTCAATACTCTCTTGATGGACATACTTAAAGTAATGTCCTTTACATTGTTTAGCTTTATTATTTAAGACATCTCGAATACTATGAGAATCAATTCCTAATTTAACCGATGCTTCTTTAATGGAAGAGTATTCACATAATACCTCATCAAATTCATTCACCTCATATATTCTTCTTGCTTTATTTGAGGTGAATCCTCTTTCAAGAGGTTCAATTTGATGAGGTATTTTGTCTTCTTCATATTTTCTCCACATATACTTTAGTGCGGTATAGTTATGCTCTCTAAGACATTTATCGATCAAACGCGGATGAGCGTGCATCTTAATAGATGCCTCTTTCGCGTTCGAATAGATTTTATATAGAGATCCATCTAAACGATAGGCCACGACTTTATATGATGTCTTTTTCGTGTCTTTACTCATATATACACTCAATATAACTCCTCACCTAAGCGCATCACCTCTGTGTCATATATGGATTTTTAGCATCGCAAAAAATCACACGAAAAAGACTTGACAACTCTATAGGGTCTACATGTTTTCTTCCTGTTTAGTACATAAAAAACTTGTAGATACTTTGTATCTACAAATTAGCACTCTACACGTACGAGTGCTTGCAAGAAGAAGAAGAAGTTATACTCAAAGCAGAGATTTTTCGAAATCTCTTCTATAAGAAGTCCTGGTCTGGTCAACTTGGCTCGAAAGATAGAAGAAGAGTTTCGAAAAATCATGCATTAAGGAAAAGCACGTTAGAAAGAACAACGGTGCACATTGCTCTTCAGATTTGTTTCTCCTTAGTGAAGTCGTTTTTTCATACATAGATGAAACGACGACTAGATTTAGATGAATTTTTATATTCATCAAAATTGTTCATACCTCACAGGCAGTAGCCTGGAGGAATAAAGAAAGGAGAAAAACAAATATGAACAAATTATTTACAAAGATTGCCGCGCTGGCCTTAGGTGCAGCGATGGTAGTCGGAGTAGGTGTTGCTGCAGGTGTAAAAGAACTTGTACCTGTTTATGCTGATTCTGATTACTCGGAAGTAATGGTATCAAGTTCCTCTTCCAGTTATTACTCTTCCGGATATTTTACTGGGACAACAGGAACAAATAAGGCAACCTGGACTGGCTCACATTTTAGTGCAGAGCAACTCAAAAATTCTTCTTCTAATGCGGTATCTCTTTCATATGCTGAAATCCGTGTATATGCCTCTCATTCATTCACCGTCACACCTGATAGTGGATATGAGATTGATTCAGTTGTTTGTGAGGCAACTACTGCTGCTTACGCTACCGCAATTGGTGGTTCTAGTTTAACCAACTGTACTAAAGCAACAAGTAGCACCACGGTAACATTGACACCTACCGATGGTTCTTCAACTGTTGGTTTTACAAATTCTGCTCAATCAAGAATTAAAACCATTACAGTCAATTATAGTGAAGCCAGCACAGCCACATTGTCATCAATCGCTCTTAGTGGCTCGATGACAAACACTAGTTATACTACAGCCGATGCGTGGGATCCTACCGGCCTTATAGTAACAGGCACATATAGTGATTCCTCGACTAAGAACTTAACTGCTGGCGCTTCATTTACTTATTACAATTCAAGCGATGTTGAGGTTGCTACACCAAAAGACTTAGGTGTTGGTAGCAGTCAAACTTTAAAAGTTGTTGCATCCTATACTGGTGTTTCTGATACAGCCAAATATACTGCTTCTTCATCTATTACAGTAACTAAGGCGACTGAATATGAATTGGTTACAGATCCAAGCAAATTAACAAAAGGAACAACCTTTATGTTTGTTGCAAATTCTACTGTAACAAAGGCGATGCAACAATCTAGGACAACATCAAATGCCGCATCTTCTGTTGCTGATGTAACTTTATCAGATTCATTCAATAGTGGCAGCGTTGCAATCAGTGCAAACGCAACAATTTTTACACTTGATGGTTCTGCTGGGGCATGGAAGATTAAAAACGGTGATAATCAACTTGGCTTTACTGGTACAAGCAACAACAATATGCAGTTCAATGAAAGTCAAACTGATACGTTCAAAATTGCCACCCAATCTGGTTATTTATTATCCGTTGAAAGCAATACACAAAGTGGAAGAAAACTTCAATATAACTACAATAGTGGTTCTCCAAGATTTAGTAACTATAATGGTGGGCAAACATATATATATATGTTTGCTAATATTGCTGAAGTTTCTTATGGTACAACTGATCACATTAGCGTTTCTACTACTCCACAAACTGAGTTTGCCGTTGGTGAAACATTCAATTCTACAGGATTAGCCATCACGGCATGGGATGGTGCAGATGAATCTACAGCCAATTCAAAATCTGTAGAAGTAACTTCTGTTTCCCTTGCTGGAACCACGTTTGCTGATGCAGATATAGGTGCTAATACTGTTACAGTTACATATACCGAAAGTGGAACTGATTATACAACCACTTACGGCATTTATGTCTATGCTGCGGCTACTTATGAATTAGTGACAGAAGAGCCAAGTGGTGGTTGGGCAGGAAGCTATTTGATTACTTCAGAGGTGTCAACAGCTACTGAAGCAATTCCTACAACTGGTACATATGCTATGAAATCATCATTAGAAAATTTTGATGTTGTTGGAAACTACGCATCTGTTACCCCAGTTACATCTGAAGGCGTTACAACAATTACTGCTGGTCAACATTTACAATGGTCTATTGCTTCTTACAGCACTGGTTACTCAATTCAAGGACATAGTGGTAAATATATTGGTTGGAATAGTTCTTCAAACAATGGTTTAAACACAAGTGCTTCCGCATTAGTTAATACCATTTCTATAAGTAGTGGGAACGCTACTATTCTTTGTTCTGCTGGAACTAAAGGCCTAACTTTAAACTCGGCAAGTGGACAATTTAGATATTATTCCAATTCAACTGTCAAACTCTACAAATTAGTTGAATCCAGCGAAGCTACAACATATGCTCAAACATTCCTGAATGATTTAGGTTCCGTTTGTGATGCTGGTGGTGATAGTGATATTGCAGATTTACAACTAGCATGGGCTTCATTAGCAATTGATTTCGATGCATTATCTAATGCAGATAAACAATTATTCACACAAGGAACAGCTGATGAAAGTGGTGATGTAATCAATCAAGCTTTAGCTTTATATGATTATGTTGCTTCAAAATATAGCACTAGACTTGAAAGTGAAGATTGTTCGAGCTATAACTTCATGTCTCGTTCAATCACGCCTGTTTCTTCAGGCCGTTTGGTTGCTGATTCTTTATTTGGAAGTGATTCAACAGGAACAATCGCGATTGTGATTGTTTCCGTAATTGGAGTATCTGCTTTAGGTGGATTCTTCTTCTTACGTAAGCGTAAGGAAATCTAATTAATCAATTTATCTATTTATAGATCAAAGGAAGACTCATTCTCGACCAAGGATGAGTCTTTCCTTTTCTTGATTAGATTTCTTTATATACGCACGTATAAATTAGAAGAAAAATCATTATAATAATAAATATGTATCAACATCTTACCCATATATTTCCTATTTATATAAATAATGATTCAGAAGTTCTCTTCCTTGGATCATTCCCTTCAGTTAAAAGTCGAGAACAGATGTTTTATTATGGACATCCTCAAAATCGATTCTTTAAAGTACTCGGAAGTATCTTTGATGAGGATGTCCATAATACAGTAGATAGTAAGAAAGTATTTTTAAAGAAGCATCACATCGCGTTATATGATGTCATTGAAGAATGCGACATTATCGGTAGTAGTGATGCTTCAATTAAGAATGTTGTCCCGATTGATATAAAGAAGATTCTTTCTATGTACCCAAGTATTAAATGTATTGGAGTAAATGGAAAGAAAGCATCTTCTTTATTTAAAAAGTATCTCGAGAAGGATTGTAGCGGAGTAGAAGTATTTCATCTACCTTCTACTTCTCCAGCGAATGCGAAGTGTTCGTTAGATGAATTAATTCAAGAGTATAAAAAAGTATTCAAATCTCTAAAATAATTGAGAATTGCTGGGTTTTTCCAAAAAGAAAATTAGTGTTATTTGATTATAACTCACAATGTTATAAAATAATTTCATGATTTATTAATGAAAGAAAGATTAAACAACATTGTTTTTCTTTCTTTTTATTATTTGAAAAATGTGAGGTAGAAGTATGAAAAAGAAACACATGATTCACTTATCACTTCTGGCTGCTGTTTTTGGCTTGCTTTTAGGAAGCTGCAGCACAGAACCAGGGCCAAAAGGCGACACAGGAGAGCCAGGTATACAAGGAGAAGCTGGTCCAGTTGGTGCGACAGGCGCAACCGGTCCACAAGGTGAACAAGGTCCAAGAGGTGATACTGGTGGAACAGGCCCACAAGGTCCAATTGGTACGCAAGGTATTCCGGGACAAACTGGAGCTACTGGCGCAACTGGTCCTCAAGGAGCAACTGGAGTGACAGGCCCACAGGGACCACAAGGAAATACTGGTGCAACAGGTGCTCAAGGCCCACAAGGTAATACAGGTGCTCAAGGCCCACAAGGGAACACTGGTCCACAAGGCCCACAGGGTAATAGTGGTGCGCAAGGTCCACAAGGTCCACAAGGCGATCCAGGACAAGACGGTGTATCCGTTGTTTCAATTGAAAAAACTTCTACTTCAGGTTTAGTTGATACATACACAATTACTTATAGTAATGAAACCACATCTACATTTACTGTGACTAATGGCGCAGATGGAGCAAATGGTGCTCCGGGAGCTCAAGGTGAGCAAGGTATCCAAGGAAATCCTGGTACTGATGGACATACACCAGTAGTAACTATCTCAAATGATGGATATTGGGTAATTGATGGAAATAAAACCGAATACGTTGCTCAAGGTCCAAAAGGTGATACCGGTGCACAAGGTCCGCAAGGAGAACAAGGCCCACAAGGACAGCAAGGCATTCAGGGTGAAACTGGTCCACAGGGTCCACAAGGTAATCCTGGGGATGACGGAGTTTCCATTGAATCAATCATTAAAACATCATCAGATGGATTAATTGATACATATACGATTACTTATAGTAATGGTGAACATGACACATTTACTGTGACTAATGGGGCTGATGGAGCAAATGGTGCTCCGGGAGCCCAAGGTGAACAAGGTATTCAGGGAAATCCTGGTGCCGATGGTCATTCTCCAGTAGTCACAATTTCTAATGACGGCTATTGGGTTATTGATGGAAATAAAACTGAATATGTTGCTCAAGGTCCAAAAGGTGATACCGGTGCACAAGGTCCACAAGGCGAACAAGGTCCACAAGGACAGCAAGGCATTCAAGGCGAAACTGGCCCACAGGGTCCACAAGGTGAACAAGGCCCCGCTGGACAAAATGGTGCAAATGGAACAGATGGTCTTTCAGCATATGAAATATATTTAACATATCATCCGGAATATGAAGGTGATGAAGCCCAATGGCTCGATGACTTGATTAATGGACGACTTGGAAATAAAGAAACACATACTGTTCAATTTGATTCTAATGGTGGTAGTTCAGTTTCCTCTCAACAAGTAGTCCACGGAGAGAAAGCGGCTAAACCTAAAAATCCAAATCGCGCTGGTTATGCTTTTGATGGATGGACGTATCAAGGTGAAGATTGGTCATTTATTGGTTATACCGTCACTGAAAATATGACTTTAGTCGCCAAATGGAAAGAATGTAATACATTTAATGTGACGTTCAAAAACAACGATAATTCAATCTTTGTAGCTCAAAGAGAAGATGGAATTTGGGATGTTATTGATGGATTACAAAGACTTTCCACAATTTTTCAATTTATGGGAATT
>CAMGZN010000055.1 GCA_946183335.1 uncultured Caryophanales bacterium
AAGAAACATCAATTCGATACCAAGATGGCTATTATCGGCGCGATTGAAGCTACACTATTCACACTAGCCACTGTCGCTTATGTAGTAACAAGCGCTATCCTTGGTTGGTGGCATATCATGTGGATTGTCTTCTTCATCCCAGAAATCATTTGTTCTATTGCTAGAGCAATTGTGAAGAGAAACGCTAATCACTTCAATATGGCCTTTACCGCTATATTCACATTCTTCTTAGTGTGTTTCACATTACCAGTGGCTCTTGGTACATATGGTAACCCAATGTTATGGCATCCAATGTGGGTCGTGTTCTTAGCGATTCCTGCTTATCACTCTGTTGTGGGTGCAATTAACAAAGTCTTAGGCAAAAAGGGCGAAGATGAAGAAAACGAAAAAGAATAGATAAATCCTTTCCAAAATAAAAATTCACCAGCAAATCGCGGGTGAATTTTTTAATTAATAATACGAATTAATGTTCGTGGTGGTGGTGACCTTCTAAACCAGAGTTATCTTGGAAGAGGAATCCTTCACCATGAACATAGGTCAGAGTAATAATTAAAGCAGTCATTAAGACGGCTAAGACAATAAAGCAAATAAAATATTTATTCATTGCTTCTGATTTGGCAAGGTGAAAGGAAAGAATTCCTCCCGCTGTTAAACAAACAATAAATAAAGGAATATCGATAAATAACTTTGAAACAATCGTGAAGCTTTGTGTAAAAGCAAAACCAGTAATTGTTAAGCAAACGGAGAAGAGGCCACCAACAACAAATGCGCCAAAATATTTCTTATCCTTTTTCATGATTGCTAGAACAATTCCAGCAACTAACATTGGATACCAGATCATCTTCATGTGTTCCCAACTACATTCGTTAATCGGAAAAATCACACCAAGAATTTTAACAACTGTCTCATTTGGGATATAAGTTGTTACAAAATGCATGGCTGAGCCAACTAAAATGACAATCGTAATTGTGACGATTTGTGTGAGGTGATCCTTAAACCAATTTTTAAATTTTTCTTTCATAAATTAGCCTCCAAACCTATTTAGCCGTGGTTTTTATATTATTATTTCACATTATTTTGGTTAGATTTGTCTAACATTTGAGTTTGTATCTACTTTGTAGATAAAATATTTTTCTTTTTTGTGCTTACACGCGTTAAAAATATCTTTTATAATGTAATTTCAATTACTTAATGTTGTTCTTAGTGATTGATACAAGAGAAATATTTCCGAGGTCTCTCACTATGAAAAAGAAACTAGCCTACTTACTAACTGCAGCAGCAGCGATGGTTTTAACAACCGCAGGTGTTGTTGGAGCAAAAGTCTCATCTAAAGAAGTTGAACCGACTTTTGCGACATACACTAATGGTGACGCATCAACTTATTACAATGGCATTAGTACAACTGCTACAGGAAATACTCTTTTAACTGCGCTAAGAACATTAAACTTAAATAAACGTCAATCTACAGTTGGTTATTCATCAATGGGTACTACTACCTCTGGCCAATTTAAATATACCGACTATGACCCAAACTATGTTCAATACGATAATAACGGTCAACCATATGGAACCCGCATTTCATCGTTCTATACTTATACCTCTGCTACTGGATGGAACCGTGAGCACGTTTGGCCAAACAGCCATGGTGGTGGTTCTAAGGGAAGTGCTGGATCCCCATATCCAGATGCAGACATTCACATGCCACGTCCAACAATTTCATCTGAAAACTCATCTCGTGGTAACTCTTACTTTGTTGAAGGAATGAACCATTCATCCAATGGATGGGATCCATATACAGCCGGATATAGCGAAGAATCTCGTGGTGAAGCTGCACGAATTACCTTCTATTGCATGACTGTTAACAGCAAACTTTCCATTGCACCAAACAATACTGCTCCAAGCGGAACAGACCCAATTACTGGTAACTCTTATTCCAGTGGTACAACAATGGGCAATCTTGAAACACTTTTAAAGTGGAACATTAATTATCCAGTCACTCAACGCGAAAAGAATCGTAACGAAGGTGCTGAATATCTCCAAGGAAACCGTAATGCATTCGTTGATCACCCAGAATACGCTTGCCGTATTTGGGGTAGTGTAAATAGTACTACACAAAGCTTATGTAATAGCGCTCAATGGACCGAGGCTGATAAAACTGCTCAAACCTATGTTTATTCAAATGGTAGTTATTCAACTGCAACCAACGAATATACTATCTCTGCTGGTGACGCCATTACATTTGGGAACTATATTGATGGAAACAAAGTTGATACAGGAACATCCTGGACACTCTATAACGAAGATAAGACATCAGTGTTCAGTGGAAGTTCTTATGCTACATCTCAAGCCAACAACAACGTCAAAATCACGACAAGTTCTGGCGTAGAAGAAACTTTTTATCTAAAATCTGTTTATTCATATACAGATTCTAATAATACTGCCAAAACTGCTGAATTCTGGTTAAAGATTTATGTTTCTACTTCTTCTGCTTCTGGTACAGGAGCTCCAGAAGGGTCTGGATCAATGAGTACTGAAGACTACATTTTAGTTACCTCAGTGTCTGAAGTAGCAAACGGAGATAAAGTTGTCCTAACAATGGATCATAGCCGTGAAGAAGTTTATGGTGTGACCGGATGGAATAACTCTAACGACGCGACTGTTTCCAACTCTAATTCAAATTGGAAGGAATTTGTTGTCGAAAGTAAATCAACAACTGGTTTCAAACTGAAAGATACAACAGCTGATTCCTATGTTGCTTCCCCGACTGGCAACCACTTTAAATACGATTCTAGTGGTGGAACTGTCAGTCCAGCAAGTGATGGTAAGTTCGTCTGTAATAACCGTTATCTGTGCAAAAATGGAACTAATTACAGATGTTATACATCTGTTGGTTCATATATACCTTTCTATATTTATAAGGTAAATACTGCTGCGACAAAAACACTTTCAAGTATTTCTGTTGCAACCGCTCCAACAAAAACAACCTATTCTGCTGGTGAAAGTTTTGCTCCTGCTGGGTTAGTAATTAATCGTTATTTCTCTGATTCAACAAATGATACCTATACATATGAAGGTCACTCATCTGAGTTTAGTTTCAGCCCAAATACTGCGACAGCCTTAACTGTGAGCAATACTTCCGTAACCATTAGTTATGGTGGAAAGTCATGCACGCAAGCTATTACTGTTAACGCTGCTCAAAAGACATTATCAAGTATTACTTTAAGTGGCACTCAAACAACTACATTTGAAGTTGGTGCTTCATTCACCTTTGGTGGTACAGTTACTGCTCACTATAGTGATAACTCAACTGCTGATGTAACAGCTTTATGTACTTATACAGGCTATGACATGTCAGTTGCTGGTAATTACACAGTCACTGTTACATACAACGACAATGTAACCGTGAAGACCGCGACTTACTCAATTACTGTCCAAGAATCTGGAGGTTCAGGTGGAGGAGGAACAGCAGAGTCAACTGTTTCATTTGTTGCCGGAACCGATGTTGGATCAAGCAGCGGACAAAACGAAGATACTATTACGAAAAATGGTATTTCAATATACTGTAGCAGTTGGAGAAATAATGATTCTCCTTATCGAATTTACTCAAAAGCTTTAGTAATTAGTTCGACTGTTGGAGATATTATTGGAATTGAACTTAATATGAATGGTTCTTACTATTCATCATTATTTAGTTTAACTGATGGTGGTGGATCATATAGCTCGAGTTCAAGTAGTAAAGGAGTTTGGACTGGTGAGTCGAGCTCTATAACACTGACACCTTCATCACAAGCAAGATGTAATTCTATTAATGTTACGTATTCTGATCCATCGGCAGTATCGAAAGAGCTTTCTTACATAACTATTTCTGGATATAAGTCAGAATTTGCTGTAAATTCCTCGTTCTCGTTTGGCGGAACTGTTACAGCGTATTATGATAACGAGACTAGTGCAGATGTAACAAGTTCAGCAACATTTACTGGTTACAATATGTCATCTCTTGGTTCACAAACAGTAACAGTCACATATACGGAAGGCGAGGTAACTAAATCAGCTTCGTATTCTATTACCGTGGCAAAATTAAACCCTATTCAGGAGATTTATAGTAAATCATCTGGTGCTAGTGTTGATGTCTACGGCTACTATGTTGGTTTCTTGGATGGTACCGGCCCAGTCATTATGGATGGTGCGTATGGTATTGTTGTATATAGTAAATCCGCTGATGTTTCATCATATACTGCTAATGAAACAATTTTGCATGTAACTGGTTCCGTATCCATTTTTAATGGCTTATACGAAATTGCTTCTCCATCAATTTCTGTTGCTAGTGGTTCATATACTGCCCCAGATACTCCAATTGTATATGCGACTAAAGGCAATGAAACTGCTGATATGGCGTCAAGGCTTACTACTTTGACCGGTATACCAGCAATGGCCAGTGGAGATTTCCCAAGTTCGGCAGGAAGTACTGATATTACCTTAAATTTTGACATAGGTGGAAGCTCAACAGTTAAAGTTTTCTATAAGAAAGCCGCACAAACAGCTGATGCTGATGCGTTTGCTGCCATGAAATCCGCCGTCAATAATTCAACAAGTATTACAATTAAAGGATTTACTGGTTGGTATAACGGGTTCCAGGTTCAAATGAATGGTATTATTGAAGCTGCTGCTTCTTATACTGCCGAACAATTCTGTTCATATTTATTAAGCGAAACTGATGCTGTTTGTTCGGGATGGACATATGGTAAGAATAATCATGATGCTTTAGTTACTGTTTGGAATAAACTTTCTAGCCCAACAGATGCAACTCAAAAATCATACCCATTCTTACCAAGTGATCAAAAAGAAGTCTTGGAAGATGTTGTTGCTAACGAAAAAGGTAATACAATGCAACAAGCGATGGCTCGATATGAATACCTTGTCTGGAGATATAACCTTGAGCAATTCATTTCTGGTCGTCCAGAGATTACTCCACTCGGACAGTACTCTCCAATTGCTTCGGTGTTTAGTGAATCATCGCTTCCACTAACAATTACGATTATTGTTGGCGTTGTTGCTCTCTCTGCTTTAGGCGGATACATCTTCATCCATAAACGCAAAGAAAGTTAATCAAATTCTGGTTAATTAAAAAATCTCGTCAATTCGGCGAGATTTTTTGTTTTATCCAAGAATTGCTGGATATTTTTAGACTTTTAATTCAACGTTTTCTGAGATGTAATAGTGGTAATTTAACTCATCACAATACTCTTGAATTTCTTTCTTGAGTGTAGCGTCCTTTGTGTACTCAATGAAGAGAACATCGCCCTTATATCTCATAAATTCAACAATGCTTAATAGATATTCTTTTTCTCCAGCATCTTGTCGTCCGAAAACATTATTTTCATAGTCTTCAATTTTTGAAAAAACCGTTTCCTGAGCATAGACATTAATTTTGTTGATCTCGTTACGATTTTCACTATGCATTCTGTCTAATAAATCTGTTCCTGAATTAATCATTAATTTCATTCCAGTGGAGGAGAGATCATTAAGCATCTTTAAACATCCTTGATAGATGTCTTCTTTATTAATGTCACTTCCTTGATATTCTTCAGTGGCAATATAATAGACATCAAAGTTATCCATGAAAATACCATCAGCGCCTAATTCCTTAAGTCGATTCGCTTCACTAAGAATATGTTCCTGCCAAGACGATTTAGATACATCAACCCATCTTTCATCCGGCCAATTCTCATAATCCATAAATGTTAAGTCTTTATAT
Organism: uncultured Caryophanales bacterium; assembly: GCA_946183335.1. Taxonomy (GTDB): domain Bacteria; phylum Bacillota_I; class Bacilli_A; order RFN20; family CAG-826; genus Fiminaster. Next base: position 5,756 of record CAMGZN010000055.1, read on the forward strand.
GCTTCATAATATGATCGATATTTCTCTAGAGATCCTACTGAAAGATATGCATAAATTGTGCATTCGTTCTCTTTTAACGAAGAAATAGCGTTACTAGAAAAGTTATCTAGATCAATCGCGACATTTGGATATTTCTTAATTTTACTTAGCGAAGATGAATCACAACCAAGAAAAACACCATATTTCAATGGAGCTTGGTATTCTCTAGATTTCTTTTTAGAAGAACCGCATCCAGATAAAAATAAAATCATCATTAAAGGAACTATAAAATATCGTTTCATTGTACGTTATTCTACCACAAAAATATTTTGCTTAAATTAATATTATTATTCTACCAAGTATATATATCTGCCAATTAATAATATTAATTGAAGCAACATATATCCCCCCTCTTGACAGATATATTCCCCATTGTGCTTTAATTCGCTTGAATTCAATAAGGAGGGAATATATGGAAAATTTTGAAATCGTAAAATTTAATAATGGAGACTTTGAACTTGATGTAAATGTGTCTCCGAACCAAGATACTGTGTGGTTAACAAAGGACCAAATTGCAATTTTATTTGGTCGAGATAGAACAGTAATTACTAAACATATACAAAATGTATATAAAGAGAAGGAACTTGATGAAGCTTCAACATGTGCAAAAAATGCACAAGTTCAAATCGAAGGTAATAGAGAAGTTGTCAGGGAAAAAGAGTTTTATAATCTTGATGTAATTATCTCTGTCGGGTATCGCGTCAATTCTAAAAATGGTGTTATCTTCCGTAAATGGGCTAATCGTATCTTAAAAGATTATTTAATTAAAGGTTATGTCGTTAATCCGAAAAAGATTGAAATT
>CAMGZN010000056.1 GCA_946183335.1 uncultured Caryophanales bacterium
TAATATCGTTCACTCTTCTTTGGGCGTTAGCATCAAGATGATCACGGATTTCTTTGAAACGTTTAACAAACTTGGTGTGGGTATCGACATAAAGAAGATTTGTTCTAGAAATAATTTCTAGACGTTTGACGTATTGGGCGTCTTGACCAATTAATAATGCGTGTAAATATTGAAAACGACGATCTAAATCAAGGATCGTGTGTTTTAAATAGTTACGTTTAATTATTAAAATAATTACGAATGTTGCAGCTGCGGCAACAAGAATAGATAAGATAATGATTAAGACAAGGATTCCAGTACTCATAACGTTTACTTTCGAAAGAATATTACCATATTTATATCTTGTTTTCTACAAAAAACAACATCGGAATATGTCCTAAATTTCTCACTTTTCTTTCTTATTTACTCCTAATATTTAAATATTAGAAGAGTTAGTATTGACAAGGTTTTGGGTTTTCTTTATTATATAACTCGCATTGTTGAAGCATGTAAATACTGCTTGACTGATGTCTCAACTATCGTGGACGAGTAAGCTTAGCTCAAGGCTGAAAATCAATCTGATGACATCCGAAGCAAGGAATTTACACCTCAAGCTAAATGATGCATTTAGTGAAAGGAGTCATAAATCATGAGATATACTGGTTCAGACTACAAACGTTCACGTCGTCTTGGTTTTTCCACTTTGGAATCTGGTAAAGAACTTGCCAAACGTCCATATGGTCCAGGCCAACACGGTAATGATCGTAAGAAAAAACCTTCCGAATATGGCAAACAATTGCTCGAAAAACAAAAACTCGAACAAATGTATGGTGTTAACGAACGTCAATTCCGTCGTTTATTCATCCTTGCTAAAAAGAGTAATGAAGTTACAGGCTTAGCCTTCTTCCGTATTCTTGAATCCCGTTTAGACAATCTTGTCTACCGTATGGGATTTGCAAGAACTCGCCGTGCGGCTCGTCAACTCGTCAACCACGGACACATCACTGTCAATGGTAGCAAAGTTGATATCCCATCATACCTCTGCTCTGTTGGTGATAAGATTGCCATCAAAGAAGGTCATGATCTTGCCATCGTCAAGGCTTCACTCGAAAGCAAACCAGCCTCTGTTGGTTATGTCAAAGTCGATGCTGAAAAATTATCCGGAGAATTCGTCCGCGTTCCAGAACGTAGCGAACTTCCAATGGATATTAATGAAGCACAAGTTATTGAATACTACAACAGATTGCTGTAATTCAAATTTGAGCAAAATAAAAGGAACCCTAAGGTTCCTTTTTCTTTATCTTTTTCTTATAGATCAGGGATGGTTGGTTCCTGAGTTGTGACCTTATATTGGAATGTAATTCTTGTCGTTGAGTAGTCATCAACTTCATCAATTTTGGAGATTAACGAATCCTCAAAATCATATGTTTTAGAACGAGTCACTTTTCCGTCTTTATTAATTCGTTCAATCTTTTGGTTTAAACAAGATTCATTGCGAGAATGTGAAGTAATTTTTGTCTGACTGCTTTGGTTTTGAAACTCGTTTTTGAGACGATTAATGTAGAGATAATTAATATTTCTCACATCCTCGAAAGCTTCTTTCATCTTGGCTTCCCAAAGTTCTTTTTGGTACCAATAAGCATAATAAGTTTTCTCTCCAGTAGCAGTTGTGGATACTTCATAGATTTTTTGATCTTTGATGTAAGTCCACTGCTCACTTACTGAATTAACGATATAAGAATGCATGTAGTTGCTTTCAAAAAAGACTTGATAAAGACTTGTGGAACGAGTTGATTCTGTTGCCGCGACTGCTTTTCTTTCATAGAAAGAGAATGTCGTAACTTGATCAAGTTTAATCTCAAAATTATTAATTAAACGATATGCTTCTTCATTCGAAATTGATCTTCCTGAGCAGGAGCATAGAAAAGGAACAATTAGAAAGAAAGCAAATCGTTTTTTCATGTTATTTTAAATCGATTAAATAGTAATTTTTCTTGCCACGTTTAAGGACAATATAGCGTCCAAAAAGCGCATCATTTTTATTAAAAACCTTAGCAATATCGGTACATTTTACTCCGTTAATGGCGACAGAATTTCCATTAATAAATTCACGAGCTTCTCGTTTGCTACTTGCAGCGTGTGCTTGAATTAAAAGGTCTTCAAAGAGAAGTCCACTTGGAAGTTCAACACGAAGATCGCCAAAGAGTTCTTCAATGTTTTCTTTAGAAAGATCACTGACGGAACCAGAGAATAAAGCCTCACTCATCTTGCGACATTCTTCGGCTTTTTCTTTTCCGTGGACTAAACAAATAATTTCGTAAGCTAAAGCTTTTTGAGCAATACGAGCGCCTAAAGTTTTATAATGTTCATCAATAATCGCGTTAATTTCTTCGACTGACTTGAAGGAGAAGACTTTTAAGTAACGAGCAGCATCATCGTCAGAAACGTTGATGAAGTATTGATAAATCTTGTAAGGCGAAACAAGTTTCGCATCAAGGTAGAGGGCTCCATCTTCAGATTTTCCAAACTTCTTGCCATTCTCATCAAGAAGAAGTGGAACAGTAAAGCATCCTGCTTTGGAATCAATTCCTTCAACTTTGCGGATTAATTCTAAACCAGCGGTTAGGTTGCCCCATTGGTCTCCACCACCAATTTGGATAGTGACGCCTTCTTTTTGATAGAGATGAAGGAAGTCAATTGATTGAAGAATCATGTAGGAGAACTCGGTAAAAGAAACACCACTTTGTAAACGAGAAGCAACAATATCCTTCGAGAGCATATAGTTCACTGGGAAGTGTTTTCCATAGTCTCTTAAGAAATCAAGAACATTCATGTTTCCAATCCAGTCGTAATTGTTAACAATTAAACCTTTTTCTGGATCACTTAAATCGATGAATCGTTCAAGTTGCTTACGTATTTTGTCAGTGTTCTCTTTTAATGCTTCTTTGGTTTGAAGATTTCTTTCTTTGGATTTGCCACTTGGATCTCCGATCATTCCGGTAGCTCCACCAACAACCGCAACAATTTTGTGTCCAGCTTGTTGGAGTCTCATGAGCATTGAGATCATGACAAAGTTACCAATATGCATCGAAGATGCGGATGGGTCAAAACCACAGTAAATGGTTTGTTTGCTGTCGAGTAATTCGCGGACTTCGTCTTCGTTCGAGAAGTCTTTGATGAGACCGCGCCATTTGAGTTCTTCTAGGATGTTCTTCATATTTTATTCCTCAGTCGATTGACGTTTTTTGTATTCTGGTTCAATACGGTACACTTTGTTCTCTAAGGCATTCTTACTTAGATCAACAAGCATGTACATTGCTCTACGTCCGACATCTTGCATGTTAATATTCATTGTCGACAAAGTCGGACGCATTATATTAGCATATTTTGTGCCAATTAGCGATAAAACTTCAACATCTTCTGGTACTTTTAGTCCAGAATCTGTTGCTGCGTTTGTAATGGCAGCAGCAATTGAATCACGGTACGCCACCACAAAAGATTTCTGGTGACGTTTGGTTTTAAAATAGCCAATAAAGTCGTTATATGTTCTAGTATAAGAGTCGTCAACATTAAGAATGCGATACTCTTGTTTGTTGTCTTCACAAACCTTTATAAAGGTTTTCTCTGTTTTTTCAAGGAGTCTTCCACAGTTATGAACGTGGAGGAAAACAAGACGTTTTTTGCCTTTGTTGCGGGCAATAGATTTTTCTAAGACAGATTTGAAATTACGTTCAATTCCAAAGAGAATGCAACCAACTCTTTCACCTTCAACTTTGTTATTAATAACAATTGTTGGAACATAGTAAGAATTTAATTTTGCGATATCGTTTTCATCCAGTTCATCGTCAAAAATGATCGCCCCATCAACGTGAGAAGTAATCACTTTATCAAGTTGTTTTAAGGCGTCATCTCTTGAGTGAGATGTAATAAACAAAGAAAGGTTAAATCCTTTTTCTTTTGCGATTTCGGTGATACCGTTAAGCACAGACGAGATGTAAACATAGTTTGCGCTTGGAATAACAACACCAATTGTGGTTGATTTGTTTGTGGCTAAAGCTTGGGCTAAACCTGAAGGTTTATAACCAAGTCTAGCAATAGTTTTTTGAACTTTTTGTTTGGTTTCTTCGGTCACGTTTCCTTGGTTATTGATAACACGGGAAACAGTTGCTAGAGAAACACCACTTGCTTTAGCAACTTCGTATATCGTGACTCTGTCTTTCAAGTTTTCCATGAAAAAACTTCCTCTTTTGATGTATGTTCATTATAAATGAAACAATTTACATTTATCAAGGAAGTATTTTCATCAATCATCGATTATATTATATTTCCTGCCAAATCTGTCATATTGATAAAATCAAATGGATATTTGCCAATTATATTGCCGTCTTCGTTGAATATATCAATTTCATCAGAGTTTAATCGTTTTATCGCAATAAAATTGTTGTTGTAACCGATTAAATGCCCAGGAGTATCAATGAATTTCTTTCTTTCAGAATTATATGCATAAACTCTTTGGCCATTCTCTAACGCAAACAAGATCATAAAATACCTCCATTACCACAAAGTAGCTTCGCCATTAACATAGTGCCAATAATTTCCTGCATCAGAAGGAATTGATTCTGAGTAGAAATATACGTTATTCAAGTTAATGTCATTTGTGCCATCAATTTGGTTCCATTCAATTACAGATCCACAATAAAATATTTTTGATAAATTATAACAATGATTAAGTGAATTATTTCCTATTGAAACAAGACTATTTGGCAAAATGATGTTTTCTAGTTTGTCGCACAAAAAGAACGCATAATCACCAATAGTTTGAAGGTTATTTGGCAAAATTATATTTTTCAACTCATCTTTATAATAAAACGAATACGCACCAATTGAAGTAACAGTGTCTGGAACTACGTATTTTATGCAGCTACTATCATAAAAATGAACAAGAGAAGTCATATCTTTTGTAAAAATAGTGTTACTATCGTCGATAAATGCGTTGTTTTCAGCGTCAATAACTACGTTTTGAAGTGGGCACTCAAGAAAAGCTGTAGGTGAAATATAATTCACATTTTTGCCTATTGTAACTTCCTTTAACGAAGAACAATTGCTAAACGAACCTGCTTCAAGCCTTTCAATATTCCCATCCAGATTAATAGAATTTAGCGAATAACAATTGCCGAATGTGCCAACATCAATACATGTTAAATTTGTCGAGAATTCAATCTGAATTAATGATCTACAACCATTAAAGGCATATTGCCCGATGGATGTAACACTATCAGGCAGATTAAGTTTTTCCAATGAACTACATCTATAAAAAGCATATTCGTCAATTTGATTAACACTATCCGGAATTACTACAGTTTTAAATGAAGAACAACAGTAAAAAGCATTTGAGCGAATTCTTTGCACAGAGTCTGGTATAACTATATCTTTTAGTGCTGTACAATTTTTGAATGAGTCAAATGAAACTTCGCTAAAAATTCCATCAAAAACAATTTCAGTTAACGATGAACATGATTCAAAACAATTGCGACCAATTCTTGTTAGATTTCCATCAAAAACAAGTGAAATTAAAGAAGAGCAATTATAAAAAGCATAGTCACAAATCGATTTTGTTTGACTAGTAAATTCAATTGATTTTAAAAAAGAACAATTGTAAAAAGCACCTAAACCGATTTTTCCACCTGCAATAAAGATTGTTTCTAAATCAGCAGGTATGTAAAACGTACGATAGGCATTCTGTGGTGACTGGCTGTATAATTGACTTACTGCTGTGCTGTTAGTATATGAATCTGAACCAAATATATAACCAAAAACACCTCCTAATGAGCCCTCATTACTTGCATTATTTGTTGAATAGCCCACAAATGGTAAGCGCATATTCACAAGCGAAGAACATCCAGAAAATGCTGATATTCCTATTGATTCTACATCGCTAATATCAATTGATGTTAGTTTATTGCAATTATAAAATGCTTTTTCGCCTATTGATTTAACATCGGATCGTATAGAAATATTTCTTAATTTGCTGCAATTCCAAAAAGCGCCATAAAAAATGTTTCCACCAAGAATAGTTACGCTTATTAATTTCGACGGTAAATAATAATAAGTAAAATTTGATCCATTATATGTTTGCCGTGTTTGACTAGAACCTTCGTATGTATTTGATCCAAAAATATATCCAAATAAATGACTGCTTCCGGCATTTGTTGTGGATGCGTCAAGACCGACAAATGGTAATGTTA
>CAMGZN010000057.1 GCA_946183335.1 uncultured Caryophanales bacterium
GATTCAATTCAGATTTTAGTAGGGATAGGTGCAACACTTCTTTCACTTGTCATCGGTTTAACTGGTCTTGTTTCGTTTATTGTTAATTCAATAAATACCTCTAAGAACAATCATAAAAACCAAATTGAAGCAACAACTAAGCTGATTGAAGATTTTAATAATAATGTGTTAAATGATTTAAATATTGTTACTCGTATTTTACGATTAACCAAAAACCAAATTAAATGGACTGGGCAATTTGAACCTTTATTTAGCGATCAAGAAAAGTCCGTTAATGATTTATTAAATCATCTGACTACAAACAATATTAATTATAAGGAAATCTTATTTTATTTTTCTGCGCAAGTGTTATTTGCAGAAAACAATGAATTAAATCCAGAAATGTCCAAATTCTGTGATTATACAATTAAGAATGGATTAAAGAACGCGAATAAAGGTTTGCCAACGATTGGTGGCACACAATTACTATATGTTTTTAAAAGAAAGAGAATATCTATTCTAAACTATTTCGAAAAATTAAGTATTTGTTATATTAACAAGACCATTGACCCAGATCTTGTTGAAGAACAATTTTGTTCAATATTACTTAGATTAATTCCTCTTGTTTATTATGAAATTTATCGGTTGGAGAAATTAAGTTCTTATCCGTATTTAAATAAAATGTTAGAAATTATGCAAACTAAAGAACTTAAGCTATAATATAAAGGAGCAATGAAAATGAACGTTGAAGATAATGTCTTATTCTATAAGTCTGATGACACACTTTTTGATGATGTTGACAATAATTCCAATAATAGCGGTTTTGTCGAAGCGACTTACAAATCATCGGGAAGAATTGTTTTGCGTTCCACCAATGATGAAAGTCGCGATATTAGCTCACGAGATTTAATCAAGTTAATGAAGTAAGCATTTTGTTGGACCATCAACAATGTCTACTTCTAAGACATCCGCATGTAACTCAGTTAAATTAGAATATTCATTTAAGACTTCTTCTCTAAATTTAGTAAAGGAGTCTTTTTTAATCAATGCAATTGCACATCCACCAAATCCTGCTCCTGTCATGCGCGCGCCAATAGCGCCCGCATGTATAGCAGCGATTTGGATCGCATCTAAATAAGGACCACTCACCTCATAATCATCTTTTAAAGAGAGATGTGATTCATTAAGGATTTTTCCTAATGAAACAATTTCTTTCTTTTTTAAGGCTTCAACAAATAAGTGAACACGGTGTCGTTCACTAATCACGTGTTTTACACGTTGATAAATAATCTCATCTGAAATAAGGTCTTTGAATCTTTCTAGTTCTAAAACACTTATTTCACATAAGTTATTTACATTCATTTTCTTTCTAATTAACTCTAATCCCTTTTGACACTCTTCTACACGTTCGTTGTATTTCGAGGAGACAAGAGATCTAGGCACATTCGTTTTTAAAACAACGAACGTGTAGTCTCCAAGATCTAAAGGGATTTGTTCATATTCGTATTCTTGACAGTTCAGTAATAAACAGTGGTTTTTCTTTCCTAAAGCAATCGCAGCTTCATCCATAATCCCAGATTTTAATCCCAGATAGTCGTTTTCGACCCTCTGAGCGAGTTTTGCGATCTTCTCAAGGGAAATATCTAAAGAGAAAGTTTCGCTTGTTAAATAGACGATTAAGTCTAGAAGGGCTGCACTAGAAGATAAACCACTTCCTAAAGGAATCTCGGAATCAATTAAGATATTTAATCCATTAGGAATTTTATATCCTTCATCTAAAAGAATGGAAAAGACTCCAAAGACGTAGTTAGCCCACGCGTATTTGGAGTCTTTCCTAATTTCTTTTAGATCAATCTCAAAACCAGTTTTGGTGTTGAGTGAATACACTTTAATCTTCGAATCATTTCTTACAGAGATAGTAGCGGAAATATATAAAGAAATCGCCGCAGGTAAAACTAAACCTCCATTATAATCAAGATGCTCTCCAATTAGATTAATTCGTGCTGGAGCACGATAAGTTGCAGTGGAGTCACATCCAAAATAAGCTCGAAATAATTCTTTAAGATCCATTTATTTTCCTTTAACTGCAAGTTTGACGCATTCATATGCGCCATCATAGTGACCGATTTTCTTTAAATAATCAATGCGGTCACATAAATGTGGAATTAACTCTTTATCGGAAATGACTCGATCGAGCATCTCACAAACTTCTTTCTTTGTTGGACATTCAGGAGTAGAATCTCCATTTTCTTGTCCATTAACTGCGCCATAAACTTCATGTCCACCAATATGACGCATAAAGAGCTTTGGAATTGGGTAATATGCCAACTCACTTGGTTTGGTGACAAGTAAGTCACTAACAGGCATGAGTAAGTTCGTGGAGTAAACAGCCTCAAAGATATTCTTATTGTAAATACAATAGATACCTTCACATTCTCCATCTCTAATCTCTTTCGAGAACTTCACAAGATCTTCATATTGATTAAAGAAGTTATGTGATTCAATTCCATTGAGTTTCTTGACTAACTTATCATAGACAGTTAAGTGATCTCCAAAGTTAATAAAGAGTGCGACTTTCTTTTCTTTAACTAATGGGATTAAGTGCTTAACCATTGCTAGATACATATCAAATCCAGCTCCCGCACCTCCAACAGTCATTAAGATACGGATTGGTTTATTGTTATGAACTCTTTCTCTTCGCTTCTTGTTATCTTCTTCAAGATTAACTAAGAGTTCATGGTCAATAAAGCATCCGACCATCTTTAGATCACTTTCTGGAATACCTTTCAGTGGTTTCTTATCAAAACCACGTAAGGTTTTATATCCAAAGTAGGCAAATGGAGTTTGGACAGTATGGATTGCACCTTCGGAAAGGTGTAAACCCATTGGCCAGTTATCTGGAATAGCGTTAACCACATGAGTCATTCCAGAATGAATGGCTGCTTGGCTAGGCCAAACGTGAGTGGCGATATAAGGAATATCTTTATCAATGTGCTTAAAGATTGGGACTAATAATTCGGAGTTCTTTTGGTCTTTCGCGTTATAAGAGATCTTCTTAAACCCTTCTGAGTTAAGAGGTTCCCAAACAAGCTTATTAAAGAGCTTTGATTTTTGGGAAATTCTGGAAGCTAATGAATACATATCATTTTGCTTTCGAATCATCTTTGATCCAGTCGCATCAAAAGAAGCTAGATCTAACCAGTAAGGAGTATATCCTAAAGCTTTTGCGGCAGATGCCATCGCAATCGAGATTCGATAGTGTCCAAATCCCATACGGATATTACCAACAATCACTGGTTTACCCGTAAATTGCTGGTTATTTTCACTAAAGACGATGTTTTTTGCACCTAAGAAATCAAGTGTAGAGATATCTTCAAAACCAATCTTGTAATCAGCATTTGAATCATTACCAAATTCTTTAATAAATTTGCGTTTAGATTTCTCAGCTCCTTTAATGGTTTTCTTCGTCATTTCATTTCCGAAGATCACTGATGTTTTATCGTTCATTGAGGAGGATTCCTTTCTTGGTATGATAATCAAATGAGTGAACCTCATTAAATAAGTAGTAATCAACATGGATTTTATTTCCACGTCTTTCAAAGTTTTTTAATCTGGCGTTTTTAAATAAATCTAACGCATGGTTAAGAACTTCTTTTTGTTTCTCATGATATGTGGCGATATCGTCACTTGTCATGAGAAGCGAACCAAAGATCGCGTTAATGGTGGTTAACGCTCTTCTTTGTTCAAATGATAAGTGAATGTTTTCATCTCTTAGAAGGAAGACATCTGGGTCATTTCCAAAGAGATGATCATTAAAGAAGTAACGATAGATGGTATTTTGTAAGGTTACTTTCGTTGAAATACGTTCGCGGTGGAACATTCTCATATATCTCACATCATCAAAGATGAGGGAGACATCTGGTCCAATACGAAGGTAATCAAAGTTCGTGTAACTAGAGATGATATTCGCTCCACAACCAAGAATAATCTTATCTTTTAAGACTTCTCGTAAGAAACTATAGGCTTCAAACTGGGCCTGGGCTCTTGTTTTACCTTTGTGCTCGCCTAATCCGGCAGCATAAAGGAAATCAAGTTTAAAGAAGTCAAAGCCTAAATCCATATAATGGGTTAAACATTTTCTAATGTAGCCTTTTACTTCTTCTTTTTCTAAATCAAGAGCGTAGAAACCGGACCAGTTTCCACCTGCCTTAATTGGTTTGCCTTTAAAGAATTCTGGATGTTCTTGATAGAGTTTAGATTTTGTTTCTGCAACAAATGGAGCTAACCAAATACCAGCTTTATAACCTTTCTTGTGGATTTTCTCTACGATTGGTTTTAAACCATGTGGAAACTTCTTCTCATCCACATCTAACCAGTCTCCGACGAAAGTTTCATATCCATCATCGATCTGGAAAACATCAAATCGATTATCTAGAGCCTCTAAGTCTCTTAGAATAATCTCTTCATTGATGTTTTGATAATAGTTATACCAACTCGAATATCCAAATAACTTTGGATGTGAAAGTTTTGGATAATATTCGCCAAATCCTTCAAATCCTTCCTTATTGTCTTTATAGAAGCAATAATCAAAGACAGTGAATTCTTGTCCGGCTGTTAAATTGATTCCACTAAGATCACTAGAGAGATGTAAGTCGTGGTTATCTTTGATTAGTTCTATTAAGAGATATGTGTTTCTATAATTTAAATTAAAGAGGAAACACTCATTTTTACCACGCGCATAAAAAACATCATATCCATGTGATTTACGGATGGAGTACTTATAGAAAGTCGAATCTCCATACATCTCCATCGCAAACATCTTGGAGATAATATGAGGAGACTTCTTAATATTACGAAGTCTTTCTCTTAGTTTAAATTCTTTGGTATCCGTCCAAGATTGGTAACCATTTAAAAAGTATGTATCGGAAAAGTTCACGTGGAAAGGAATGGTTTCTTTTGCGAGCAAAAGAGACACATCCGTGTTCGCACGCACTTTAACGGTGGTTCTTCTTCCAACTTGAAGAGTATAGACATCAATGTCTTTGTTCCACTTTTTGGAACTGAGACGATGTCCATTTTTGGAATAAATGATTTCCATAAGATTTAATTATTCTTTTTCTTCTTCAATGGCTTTCATAAAAGCCTTGTCTTCTTCTTTGGCGATGGTCTCCATGACTTTCTTTTCACGGTAGAACATTAAGATAACAGCTCCACCAACACAGAAGGCAACAGCGACAATCGCGACGATTAACATACCAAGTTTAGTCGCAGTGATGTCATTGCTATCTAGGTTTTGGGTGGCCCCGATAATTGCGAGTGATGTAAATAGTAGCATTGCTACTGATTGACCAAACTTCATCGCGAAGGTACGAGCAGCAAAGAACATGCCTTCTCTATTTTGACCGGTGGTCTTGGCTTCTGCTTCAGCAACGTCAGCGACGATAGATTGTGGAATAATACCAAGAAGCGCCATTGGAAGAGCAGAGATAATCATGACAAGTACACCAAAGAGCCAGCTCATAATATTGGCCTCTCCTTGATCTGGAAGCAGTCCAGGAATCGAAGAGATGGCGGTGATAGCGTAGCAAATCGCTAAACCTAAGAAACCAGCGATAACAAGTTTCTTCTTACCAAACTTTTTCACCATATTGGTGACAAATGGATAGAAGACCGCACTAAGTACAGTCATACCACCCATAAAGACCATGACCATTGATTCATCAAAGCCCATGGAGACTTTCACGAAGAATGGAAGACCGGTTTGGAACAAAGTTAATCCAACCCAGTACATAATGTCGCTTAATGAGAATGTACGGAAGTCTTTGTTTTTAAATGTTGAAGTCAAAGACTTAAAGACATTCTCATTGCTTGGTTTAGAATCAACGAATTCTTTCTCTTTAAGAAGGAATGTTGGAAGTAACATA
>CAMGZN010000058.1 GCA_946183335.1 uncultured Caryophanales bacterium
GAATACCATAGGTAATCAAAGATGACATCTGTCCAACGGTTAATTTAATCCAGAAATCATTATCAACTGTTCCTCGATAAATTGCGTATGTACCAATTGAAATAATTAAGATATTTGAAATATGAATCGTAGTGTTGAGAAGTGGGTCGCTTAAGGCAACTAGCTTTTCAGCCTTAATAAATCCGCCAGCAAGGGAGTTAGAGGCCTCAGTAAATTTCTTCTTTTCGTATTCTTCACGCACATATGATTTAACAACGCGTATGCCAGAAACATTTTCCTGAACGGATTCGTTGAGTTTATCGTATCGTTTGAAAACTTTACTAAAGATTCTAAAAGCATTTTTGCCAATTAACCACAAACCTATTCCAATAATTGGAATTAACAAAATGAAAATAACGGCCATCCATCCACCAGCAACGAAAGCCATAACGGCGGAAAAAATGATCATTAATGGTGCTCGGACAACAATTCGAATCATCATTTGGAACGCCATTCCAACTTGGTTTACGTCTGTTGTTAAACGAGTAATTAATGAAGATGAATGGAATTTATCAATGTTAGAGAACGAGAAAGTTTGAATTTTCTTATAAATGTCTTCGCGGAGATTTGTTTGTAAGCCAACAGAGGCTCTAGCAGCGGTTCTTCCGCCAATAAATCCAGCACTTAATGAAATTAAAGCCATCACAATTAATGTAATAATGATGCCAAAAATTGTTACGCTTAGTTTGATATCTAGCGTGACATTTGTATATGTTAATGTTTTGAAAATATCAGAAAACTCATGAAGTTCATTATATGGGTGTTCAGGGGTAACTGTTACAGCCTGTGTGATTGTATCAATCAACATCGACATAACGAAAGGCATCGCACATTCCATGAGTGCTTCAATCACCATTAAAATTGGAGTCCAAATCGCATATTTTTTATATTGACGGACCGATTTTGCTATTAACTTAATCTTCTCAATCATAATTTGTGATGCTTTATAACTATAATTATTTAGTTCAAATAATTCAATTCTAAAAGGTCAAAAATTACAAAATTATAATAGAACAGCACTAAAAATGCTAAAATGTTTGAAATGAAACAAGAAGTAAAAGTTCGAGCTGAATTTATTCAAAGAATTATATTCATTGTCTACTGCTTATTTTGTGCTGGAACAATGATTGCTTTTTCAATTCTTGGCTATACAGCGGAAAGAGTTTCGTTAGGAATCCTCTTTCTTCTTGCTTCAGTTTTCCATATTTCCGAGTTCCATCATTACAACAATAACAAAGTTGCTGGAACAATTTACTTTGCTCTATCCATCATTGGAATTATACTCGGTGTCTGGTCGTTGGTTGATGGAAATCTCGACCTTTGGCTTGTTGCTTTAATCTTTGGAATTATGGATGTTGTTTCTGGCGCTTTTGAGATTTTTACAAATGCTGTTATACTCAAAAAACCATTCAATTCCCACACAAATATTACAGAATATGCCGTTTCAACAGCAGATATTATTTTTGGTATTTTGCTAATTATTCACCGTGAAAATGGATTGACTGTTCACGTGATTTATTTGGCGATTGTGTTTTTGATTAATGCCGCAGTTGCTATCACTCACATTGCAAGCGAATTAGGTAAACATGAATAAAAAAGGTTTGATTGTCATTAATGGTTACGGCGTTGCTGAAGGTGTGCAACACCAAGTTAGAAGACTTTTAGAAGAGTTTTCAAAACGTAATGTCAAAATCGATGTTCGCACAAGTACGGATATCTTTTCTTATATTAAGGAAGGAACGATAAGTGTTGATCTTCCAAAGTATGATTTTGTTATTTACACAGACAAAGATCGTTATGTCGCTGGCGAACTAGAAAAAGCTGGATACCGTTTATTTAACAGAGTTGATTCGATTGTAAAGTGTGATGACAAAATGCTCACACATCTTTCACTTTCAAATAATGGTATTAAGATGCCAACAACTATTTCATCTGCGCTTTGTTATCGCGATGATGGAAATAGAAAATATTTAGATAAAGTTATAGATATCATTGGTTTACCAATGATTGTTAAAGAAAACTACGGCAGTTTAGGACGCCAAGTTTACTTAATTAATAATAAAAAGGAACTATCAGAAATTGAGAATAAATTGATTCACATTCCACACATTTTCCAAGAATTTATTGAATCATCAAAAGGAAAAGATTATCGCTTAATTGTTATTGGCGGGGAAGTCGTTGCTTATATGAAAAGAGAGAACAAACATTCCTACCTTTCAAACCTTGCAACAGGTGGAAAAAGTTGCGTAGTTAAACTTCCAAACGCATATATTGAGATGGCTGAAAAATGTGCAAAAATTTTAGGTCTTGATTACTGTGGTGTTGACATTTTAGAAGGAAAAAGTGGAGAACCAATTCTTTCTGAAGTTAACTCAAATGCCTTCTATGAGGGAATAGAAAAAACAACTGGCGTAAATGTCGCTCAGTTGTATGTTGATTATATCTTAAGTAAGTAATTATTTTGGGTCTAATCCCTGAAGTCCGACCTGGACTTTTTCTTTTGCTTCTTTATCCAATAAAGTTTCGATAATTGTTAGTGCAAAAGGTATTGAATATTGCATCGATCGTGCAGTTATAATGTTACCTGATTTTTCAACTTCAGAACCTACGAATTCACCGTCAATTCCTTCATTAAATCCAGCAAAACACGTATATTTGTGTCCGACCAAAAAACCATGATTTCCTAAAATTGATGGTGCTGCACAGATGGCGCAGAGTAATTTGTTTTGAGATGCAAATTTTTCAAGGTACATTGGCACTAATGGACACTCAGAAAGGTTTTTTGTTCCTCTCCCTCCACCCGGAAGAATGATCGCTTGGTATGGTGTTGTATCAAAAATGAGTTTTAGTAGTGCGTCAGCTAAAACATGAACACCAAAAGAGGACTGAACTTCTAAACGATCGGCGATTGATGCGGTGGTAACTTCGATTCCTGCTCTCATTAAAACGTCGCGAGTTGTTAGGGCTTCTGTATCTTCAAATCCATCAGCTAAAAGCATTAATACTTTCATAAACAAAATCCTTATTTATTGATATAATTTTACCACAGAGGTTTGAAATGAAAAAAACATCCGTCTCGTTATTAGTTCTCTTGGCGTTATTGGTTTCAGGTTGCACAAGCGCTTCTAAAAGGAAGAAAACTTCAAAGGAAGCAGATATTAGTTCCCAAAATTCTGAGAATCCAACATCTCAACCATCACCAACTTCTGAAGTTGCTCCGGTGAGTAGCAATCCAACAACTCAACAATCTCCAAGTTCGCAAACAACAACTCAAAATCTATCAAGTTCTCAAATTGAACCACCTCCAAGCGGCGATTTCACTGTGACAATTTGTACATCTGGTTATGATTTTTCTGAAACATCGGGGTTTACAACGTTTGGTATTGAAATACTTACGAATAGCGATCCGGCAAAAAACCATTTAGCAAAGTTACAGACTTATTTTCAGAATACTTGCGGTTATGAAGGCGCAATAAGCAACCTTGTTTGCACCTATATGTTTATTCAACCTCTTCAACTAGAAGATTATGATCACATGTGTTTGACAATTGGGGCAGCTTCTGATGCTAAAGGCTCAGGAACAATGACTTGGACTAGTACTTTGGATATTAAAAAAGTGGAAGTAAAAGCTCGAGCATACTTTAAGTATTATAGCTATCAATCTGGTGGTGAATTAGTCGAAGGATGGAACCATGATGACTATGCAAACTTTGTAATTGATGGTCAAACAACTGTTCTTCCAATCGCGGAACAAAGAACCGAACAACAAACGATTGTCTACGAACCGGCATCTCCAGTTAAGTCGTTTACCATTGGTAATGGAGAACAAATTGCTTCACGCATTTTTATCGAAGAGTTAAAAATAACTTTTAGTAATTAGATAAAATAAATAGAAGGCCTGCTAGTCAGGCTTTTTTCTTATCTTGTAAGCGTTTTACACGCTTTTTTATTGAAATAGTTTTGGTGATAATTTATTATCAATATCGCAAAGAGGAATAGAAAATGGAAAATACAAAAATCAAATCCATCCACGGTCGTGAAATTCTTGACTCCCGTGGAAATCCAACCGTTGAAGTTGATGTTGTGCTTGAAAACGGTATGATGGCCCGTGCCGAAGTCCCAAGCGGAGCTTCCACTGGTATCTACGAAGCACTTGAACTTCGTGACGGTGATAAAAAACGTTACCTTGGTAAAGGAACATTGAAAGCTGTTGCCAATGTAAATGAAATCTTAGCCAAAGAACTCAAAGGCCAAGATGCTGCTAATCCAGATGCAATCGATGAACTCATGCTCAAGATTGATGGCACCAAAGGCAAAACCAAACTCGGTGCTAATGCTATCTTAGCTGTCTCTCTTGCTGTCAACAAATTAGCTGCTCAAATCAAAGGCGAACCACTTTATAAGTATTTATCCGAAGGACGTGAAGTTGTTCTTCCAGTCCCAATGATGAACATTCTTAATGGTGGATGCCACGCTTCTAACACAGTTGACTCCCAAGAATTCATGATTATGCCAGTTGGCGCTCCAAACTTCCGTGAATGTTTAAGATGGTGTTCCGAAGTCTACCACGTCCTCGCCAAGAACCTCAAAGCCAAAGGCTTAGCCGTTTCTGTCGGTGACGAAGGTGGTTTCGCTCCAAACCTTGCTTCTGATGAAGATGTTTTAAGAGAAATCGTCAAAGCTATTGAAGATGCTGGCTATGTCCCAGGAAAAGACTTCAAGTTAGCTATGGATGCTGCTGCTTCCGAGTGGAAGGATGAAGAAAAAGGTGTTGGCTACTACTACTTACCAAAACAAAAGAAGCATATGACTTCCGATGAACTTATTGATCACTGGGCTAAACTTCTTGAAGAATTCCCAATTGTCTCTTATGAAGATATTCTTGATGAAGAAGACTGGGAAGGCTGGAAGAAACTTACTGCTCGTATCGGTAAGAAAGTTCAACTCGTTGGTGACGACTTATTCGTTACAAACGTCGAACGTTTAAGCAACGGTATTAAAGTCGGTGCTGCTAACTCCATCTTAATTAAGCTCAATCAAATCGGTTCTGTTAAAGAAACCAAAGCCGCAATCAAGATGGCTCACGATGCTGGTTACACAGCCGTTACATCCCACCGTTCTGGTGAAACAGAAGATACATTCATTGCTGACCTCTGTGTTGGCTTAGCAACTGGTCAAATTAAGACTGGTGCTCCATGCCGTGGCGAACGTGTGAACAAGTACAATCAACTTCTCCGTATCGAAGAAGAACTTGGTCCAAAAGCCAAATATGCTGGCATGAAAGCCTTCAAGTTTGCTAAATAAGATTACTAATTAAATCAAAATTGAGTCTCTTAAGAGACTCTTTTTTGTTATCTATAATTCTAAAGATAAACAAGCTAATATCATTATGATGAAAAAGCGTGTTTATCATATTCCTTATTTAGGATTTCATACCCGTGCATACACAGTTGGAGATCTTTCTAACGGTGTACCTTTAATCATCCTTCATGGAGGTCCAGGCGGTTGTGTGGAACGTTACGAAGTTTTAGAGCAACTCTCGGACCGTGGAATTCCATTAATCTTCTATGATCAATTAGGGGCCGGTTATTCCAAAGTTCCTATAGGAAATGAACAC
>CAMGZN010000059.1 GCA_946183335.1 uncultured Caryophanales bacterium
AAACAAGTGCTTCATATGAATAATAAATCTTTGGTGAGTTCATAAAAGAAAACTCATCAATGACATCACAAATTTTCAAGTTTAATTTATATGAAAAAGTATCCTTAATAAACGGTTGTTCATCATCGTTTGTATAAAGAGTAATAGACGTTTGATATGAGATTAAAATTTCTTGGTTTTTAGCTTCATTTTCATCAAGGTTTATTTCCTTTAAAAACTCTTTATTTACAACTACGTTTGTCAAGGAATTGTCAATAAAATCACCAGCAATTCTTGGATAAACACTGTTAGTATTAATGAATTTATTATTCAATGGAATCATCTCAAAATTTTGAATTTGTTCATCATTAAAATAGCCGTTTGGATAAGGTGAAAAGAAGTAATTTGTATTCGGACAAATTTCAACGTAATCAATGTCTTGCAGATACTCATCAATCAGCCACGAATCAGGTCGAATATTTTTCTTAAATTCAAGAGGAGAATTAGCAAGCGAATAATAACTAGTTTCTGAGATTGTCGAATAACAAATTGAGAGATTCTTTTTTAATGCATTACTTTGTGATTTTTGCGATCCATTTATAAAACCAAAACCAACAAAAATTGAAATGAAGCCAACCGTTAAAGAAACAAATGAAAAAATAGACTTCAATACATTGTTTTTAAAAAGCTTTTTAGTTAATAAGCCCGTCCATGAACTACTATAACGAACATTACTTTCTTGCTTTTCTTCATTGTTTTCGAAATGACTGACCTCATTATCTGAAATAACCTTGCCATCTTTCATTTCAATGATTCGATCAGAATATCGTTTGACAAGATTCAAATTATGCGAGACCATCAAAACTAGTTTGCTACGAGAAATCTTTTTCAGTTCATCCATAATCAGAAGAGAATTCTTCTCGTCTAATGCACCGGTTGGTTCATCGCACAAAATAACTTTTGGATCGATAATCAAAGCTCGTAAAATGGCAACTCTTTGCTTTTCACCGCCTGATAATGTGCGAACATTTTGTTTTGATAATGATGATAAATGAAATTGATTGAGATATTCTTCTGCCCTTTTATATGCTTTTCTCTTTGAGATTCGTTTAATTAGTAGTGGCAAAGCAATATTCTCCACCACAGTTAAATCATCGATAAGGTTATAATGCTGATAAATCATCGAAATATCACGTAATCGATACTTTGATAGCTGTTTCTTATTAAACTTGCTAAGTCGTTTATTATTAAACAGAATCGTTCCATTGCTAACTTTTTCAATTCCACTTAAAAGATTTAGCAAAGTTGATTTGCCACATCCTGACTTTCCAACAATGCTAACCAATCCACGTGAAGGTAGATTCAATGAAACATTGTTTACAGCACAAAAAGAGGTCTTATTAACCTTGAATTTTTTTGTAACGTTTGTGAGAGAAAATAAAAACATTTTTACCTCACTTATAAATGCGATAAAAATGTCTTATTTTTTCAAATTTTTTTAATTTTTCTTAGAAACAATCTTTTTCAATCTATGATTGAAATTATCTCGAGTCAACATGAGCAAATTACCACATCCGAGGCACTTAATCTTGATATCGGCACCAATTCGAACGACTTCAAAGAGCTTCGAACGGGCACTACAAGGGTGCTCTTTTTTGAGTTCGACGATGTCTCCGACGTTGTAATTTAGATCTTTCATTATTCGTCTTCCATTTTGACGGCTGCTGGAACTTTTGGAAGTCCTGGCATAGTCATAACCGCACCGGTTAAGGCAACAATGAAGTTTGCCCCAGCGGATAAGTTAACTTCACGAATGGTGATCGTGCATCCAAGAGGTGCACCATAGATCTTTGGATTATCAGTAATTGATAATGGAGTCTTCGCCATACATACAGCGGTTTCTCCATAACCAAGTTTGGCGTACTTCTCGATTTGAGCAAGAGCCTTTTCGGTAAAGACAACTTCTTTTGCACGGTAGATTTCACGACACACAGTTTCTATCTTTTCTTTGATTGGAAGCTTGTAGTCATAGAGCTTGTGATAGTGGCTTGGCTTAGTCTCAAGCATTTCTTTCACTTTGTTGGCTAAATCAATGGAGCCATCTCCACCTTTAAGGAAGCCATCAACAAAGCTAACGGTATAACCGTGTTCTTCACACCATTTGGTGAGAACATCAATTTCTTCTTGAGAGTCTTCGGCAAAGTGGTTAATCGCGACGACAACTGGTAAACCATATTTTTGAATGTTTTCAAGATGGAGTTGTAAGTTTGCGATACCAGCTTTAAGAGCTTCAACATTTGGTTGTTTAAGTTCTTCAAATGGTACGCCACCATGCTCTTTAAGAGCACGGATGGTCGCGACCATGACAACACCGTCTGGTTTTTTACCAGCAGTTGGACAGCAAATGTCTAAGAATTTCTCTGCACCAAGGTCAGCACCAAAGCCAGCCTCAGTAACAACAACATCGCCAAGTTTTAATGCGAGTTTTAATGCAATGATTGAGTTACATCCATGCGCGATATTCGCGAATGGTCCACCATGAACAAGTACTGGGTTGTTTTCAACAGTTTGAACAAGGTTTGGTTTTAAAGCTTCACGCATAAGTTTCATAATCGCGTTAGAAATGCGTAATTGCTTTAAATAAACTGGTTTGTCATCAAATGTATAAGCAACAATAATATTGTTGACACGACGTCTGAAGTCTTCTGGATCAGTGGCTAAACAAAGAATAGCCATCATTTCAGAAGCAACAGTAATGACGAATTCGTCATGACGTGGAGTGCCTTTCTTTTCATCTTGCATAACGGTCACGCTACGAAGTGCGCGATCGTTCATATCAAGTGCACGCTTCCAAACAATCTTGGTTGGATCGATACCGAGTTCATTTCCTTGGAAAATATGGTTATCGATTACAGCTGAGATTAAGTTAATCGAAGATGTTAAAGCGTGCATGTCGCCTGTGAAGTGAAGATTAATATCATCCTTTGGCTCAACAGAAGCGAGTCCACCACCAGTCGCACCGCCTTTTAGTCCAAAAACTGGACCTAAGGAAGGTTCACGAAGGGCAAGCATACAGTTCACACCAATTTTTCCAAAACCTTCAGTTAAGGCGATAGACATTGTTGTCTTACCTTCACCAGTCTTGGTTGGAGTGATGGCTGTAACAAGCACTAACTTACCATCTTTTTTATCTTTAAGTTCGTCAAAAATCTTTAAATCGATTTTAGCTTTGTATCGACCATATTGGTCTAAATAATCTTCTTTAATTCCTGCTTTAAAAGCGATCTGATCAATTTTTTGCATCATATCTCTATACCTCGTATGTTGATAAGTATACTACTTATTAAATACTTTTAATAACAAAATTTGAAATAATTAATCCAGCGGTTGAAGGAACCATCATCATTGAGCCAAGTTCTGGTCCATCAATGATGATATTTTCTTTTGAAAAAACTACTGGAATTTTCTTTAAATCTAATCCTCTTTGGCGGCATTCATAACGAATCTTTTTCGCGAGAGGATCATTTTCGGTTTTATTAAGTGTTGTTAAAACAACTTGTTCTGGGTCAAGACGTTTTGCCATACCTAAAGAAGAAACAAATGGGATGTTTTTCTCTAAACACTCTTTCATAATACCGATTTTTCCGGGAACAGAATCAATCGCGTCAACGACGAAATCAACGTCTTTAATTAAGTCGCGAATATTTGTTTCATCAACATAGATTTCGTAGGTTTTGACATCAATTTCACCGCAGAATTCGGTTAATTTACGTTCAGCGACTTTTGTTTTAAGTTCTCCAACGTCCTTACTTGTATACATAATTTGGCGATTGAGATTGGTTTCATCAACCTTGTCGTTATCAACTAAAATAAAGTGGCGAACACCGCTACGATAAAGAGCACTTAAAGCTGTACCGCCAACACCGCCGAGTCCAATAATCATGACTCGAGCGTTTTGGATGCGTTCTAACTTTTCTTTTCCAAGGAGAGTTCTCGTGCGATCTAAGTAACTAGCCATTTTGAATCTCCTTTAATAACTCTTCATCATTCTTATAGAAAGAAACATCAAATTGATGACGAATAAATGTCATCTGACGTTTCGCATAATTTCTCGTGTGTTGTTTAATGAGTTCTTTTGCATTAGAAAGATCTCCATTGTTTTTTAAACAATCAATAATCTCTTTATATCCAATTGCTTGGAAACAATGCAAGTTAGAATCGTACTTGGAAATCAAAGATTTGACCTCATCAACAAGACCTTTTTCAAACATTTCGTCTACGCGTTTATTGATTCTTTCATAAAGTTCATCACGATCTAAATCACGAACAAAGAATCGAGCATCATATAGAGGCTTATGTTCTTGCTTCTTAATCAAAGCAGACTTAGTTTCACCGGTTGAATAGTAGATTTCGATTGCTCTTAAAACTCTTTTGCGATTGTTGGAATGAATGATTTTTGCTTGTTCTGGATCAATCTCTTCTAAGTGTTTATGCAAGTCTTCGTTGCTCATCCTCTCAAATTTCGACATATCGATTTCTTTGTTTGGCAAAAACTCGTAATCATAAAGAGCGCTTCTGATATACAAACCAGAGCCTCCAACGATAACAATATTTTTATTTTTCACCAGCAATTCTTGGATTTTTGTTCGTAAATTGTCTTGATATTCAGCAATCGAATAATTATGTGTTGGTTCAATAATTGAGTAAAGATGATGAGGAACACTAGCGAGTTCTTTTTCGCTTGGCTTAGCTGTTCCAATGTTTAGTTCTTTGTACGCTTGGAAAGCATCTCCATTAATGATTTCCGCATTAAAAGTTTGTGCGACTTTAATCGCGCTTTTTGTTTTTCCGAGTGCAGTTGGTCCGGTGATAACAATTATCATTCTAGAATTTCCTTCACTTCGGTTAATAATGCATAAACTTCCTCACGAACTTGGAAGTAATTTTCAACTAATGGATTGGATTTAAATTGAGCTAATTGCTCTTCGTACAATTTCTTTTCGTTTTGATAAATGGCGTCATCGTCTTTATGAACGCACATTAAGTTTTGGTGTTGATGAATTTCCTTATCTAATCGAATGAGTTCTTCATCAGATTGAACAATTTTTTTTAAGCGAAAATATTCCTTCACGATTGGCTCATCGTAAAGGAGTTTTTGACACTTATCTAATTGACGTTCAAACCCACTCATTTAACGAGTTCTCCAATCATTGAATAAGTGTGTGATTCAATAATCTTAACTGGAACAATTTTACCAACTAAGGATTGGTCACCTTTAAAGTGAATAAGTTTATTCTTCTCAGTATATCCAGAGAGCATTTCTGGGTTCTTTTCTGAAACACCTTCAACAAGGACATCATAGGTCTTGCCAACCATTTCAAAAGCCTTCTTCGAAATACTTTCTTCTAAAGCTTTTACGAGTTCTCTAAATCTTAAAGATTTATCCTTGCTAGAAACATTGTCTTTAATCTTCGCTGCCGGCGT
>CAMGZN010000060.1 GCA_946183335.1 uncultured Caryophanales bacterium
GCTCCAAAAGATGGTTACATCAAACGTATTGTTGCCCTTGAAATCGGCGAAAGCGCTATGCGCTTAGGTGCTGGCCGTGAAACATTCGATGATGTCATCGACATGTCTGCTGGTATCGTCTTAAGTAAGAAAGTTGGAGACAAGGTGAAGAAAGGTGATGTGCTTTGCACAGTTCACACCAACGTTGAAGACCACGCTCAAATTCTCAAAGATATTGAAGAAGCCTTCCATATTGTTGATGAATTTGTCGCTGTTCCTCCAACAGTTCACGATTACATTCATTAGTAATGAAAATTGTCATTCAAAATGTAACAAGAGCCTCATGTGAGGTTAATAACAAAATCGTGGGAAGTATTTCCCGCGGTTTTTGTCTATTCGTTGGTTTTACCAACGGAGATAATCAAGAAGTGGTTGAAAAGATGACTAACAAACTTCTCTCGTTACGTTTGTTTGACGATGAAAATGGTAAAACTAATCTTTCATTGAAAGATGTTAATGGAGAAATCATTTCGATTTCCCAATTTACTTTATATGCTTCATGCAAAGATGGACGTCGTCCAAGTTTTGTAAACGCACTTAACCCAAAAGATGCCAGTGCTCTCTACGATTACTTTAACAAATGCTTAAAAGAAGCTGGCTATAAAGTAGAAACCGGCATTTTTGGTGCAATGATGAAGATTGATTTAGTTAATGATGGCCCATTTACAACCATCCTTGATTCAAAGGAGTTTTTCTAATGAAAGTGATGCTTGGATTAAGCGGTGGAGTTGATTCCGCAGTTGCCGCATATCTTCTCAAGAAAGAAGGCTATGATGTCGTCTGCTGCTTTATGCGTAACTGGGATGCGATGGCAAATGGAGATTATCTTGGCAATCCAACAGTTAATGATGATCAATGTCCACAGGAAAAAGATTATCAAGACGCCCAAAAAGTTGCCGCTAAATTAGGTCTTCCACTCTTAAGAGTGGATTTCATCAAAGAATACTGGGACCATGTCTTCTCATTCTTTATTGAAGAATATGAGCATGGTCGCACTCCAAACCCAGATATTTTGTGTAATAAATATATTAAATTCGACGCTTTCTTAAAGTTTGCCAAAGACAATGGCTGCGATATGATTGCGATGGGCCATTATGCCTCTAGAGAAGAAAAAGATGGACACTTCTATCTCAAGAAATGTAGAGACACAAATAAAGATCAAACCTACTTCCTCTCACAAATTAATGAAGAGCAAATTCGTTCATGTTTATTTCCTTTAGGAAATATTGATAAAAAGGAAGTGAGAAGAATTGCTCACGAATTACAACTTGATTCTGTTATGGACAAGAAAGACTCCACCGGTGTCTGTTTTATTGGTGAGCGTAATTTCCGTGAATTCCTCAAAAACTACATTCCCGCTCAAATCGGCAATATCGTTGATATTGACACTGGTAAAATCATTGGAACTCATCGTGGAGTTTATTACTACACGATTGGTCAACACAAAGGCCTTGGAATTGGAGGAATCTCTGGGGAAACCGCGACAGGTTGGTTTATCGTGAAGAAAGACGCTAAGAAAAATATTCTTTATGTCACCAGAGGCGACACGCAACAATATTTAATGTCCAATAAATGTGTTGTAACAAAACTAAACCTTATTAATCCAAATGAAAAATTCCCACAAAAAGTGGGTGCGAAATTCCGCTATCGCCAACCAGATCATCCAGCCGAGATAAATCTCGAAGGTGATAAAATCATTTGTACATATGACTACTATAAAGCCGTTACCCCAGGTCAAGAAGCAGTCTTCTATAACAAAGATGGCTTACTAATCGCTTCTGGAACAATAGATGAAGTTTATCGTGATGATAAACGAATAGATTAAAAGAAAACACACCTTTAGGTGTGTCTTTTTTATTTACTAAGTGATTTGGCCTCAGCCTCATCAAACATATCAAGGAGTCGATCAACTGTAAGTTTTTTCTTTTCGTCTCCGGAAATATCGTGAATAATTTTTCCTTCATAGAACATAATTAATCGATCGCCATATGTAATCGCGTCACGCATATTGTGCGTAACCATTAAAGTTGTTAAATGATTTTCTCGAACAATTTTTTCGGTTAATTCAAGAACCTTCTTTGCAGTCTTTGGATCAAGGGCCGCAGTGTGTTCGTCAAGAAGAAGAATCTGTTTTGTTAAGTCGTACTTACGAACTTTAGCGTCAAATTCATGATATAACTCACGTTTTTTGGCTTTTTTATCTTTAGCGCTGATCTTTTCCTTAGAGAGCTCTTTAAGGGCTTGCTTATAGGCTAATTTCGCTTCTTCATAAACTTTTACGACTTCTTCATGTGCTTTTCTCTTATCGCCCATATAGAAAGTTGAGTAATCTTTAATGATTTGTTTATGGGATGGTTCAGCACGAAGTGTTGCCATTAACAAAGTTAATGCTTGACGTTGTCCGCCAGAAAGAACGCTTGTCTTAGTTGTTAAACGGGTTTCTAATCCAAGATTGAAACTCTTTAACATCTCGATGTATTTTTGTTTCTGCTCTTTATTGATGTACCAACTTAAACCGTTGTGTCCACCTTTGCGAGCAGCAATGGCCATGTTTTCAATAACTTGCATTGATCCAGCTGTTCCTTTGTTCGTGTCTTGAAAGACACGGGCGAAGTATTTAGCACGTTTATTTTCTGGCATATTGGTAATATCAACATCATTTAGTAAAACCGCACCATGATCTGGAGCCATGTTTCCAGTTAAAACATTTAATGTTGTTGATTTACCACTTCCGTTTCCACCAATAATGGTAACGAATTCGCCATCATTAATTTGGAAAGAAACATTGTCTAACGCCTTTTTTTCGTCAGCAGTTCCTGGTAAGAAGACTTTTGTTACATTCTTAAACGATAACATTATTTAGCCTCCTTTGCGCGTTGGTGTTTGGCCTTCGCATTCTTAATATACACATCTTTGATGTACGGTACTGCTAGGAATATCGCTACAACGATCGCGGAGAACATCTTTAAGAGTTCTGGCTCGTTGGTGAAATAGACGATGAATTGGAAAACAAAGAAATAAATAATTGCACCAAGAACAACAAAACAAAGATTGAATGCAAAATTCTTGGAAATCTTTCCAAACAAAGTTAAGCCAATAATAATTGCCGCTAAGCCAATAACGATTGCTCCACGACCCATATTAATTTCTGCTGAGCCTTGGAAGCGAGCAAGCAATGATCCAGCAAAAGCAACGATTCCATTAGAAATCATTAACGCAATAATTTTGCGTAAATTAATGTTAATACCATTTGCTTTTGCCATTGCTTCATTGGATCCTGTTGCACGAACAGATGAGCCAAATTTGGTTCCAAAGAACCAATAAAGAATGACAGTCATAGCTGCAGCAATACCAATAACAATTGGAATTGTTGTGTAGACACCCGAACTTGCGTTCATGGAGATTAAAGCATCACGGCTATTAATTGGCATTGAAGCTTGTCCAAGAATCTTGTAGTTGATTGACCACAACATTAATTGGGTTAAGATACCAGCCAAAATTCCTGGAATACCTAGGTAACAGTGTAGTAAAGCGGTTATTAAACCTGCGACTGCTCCTGATAAGAAGGCAATTAAGAAACCAACAACGACTGGAACACCAGCCGCTGTTAAAACAGCGAAGACAACGCCTCCAGTAGCAAATGATCCATCGACAGTTAAATCAGCAAAATCTAAAATTTTGAATGTGATAAAAATGCCAATGGCCATAATACCCCAAATAATGCCTTGGTCTAAAACTGATGGAAGCGTATTAAAAAATCCAGCCATATGATTCCTTGATTATTCGATTTGTAAGATTTCGTATCCGGCGTTATCTGGAACTTCAATTCCTAAAGCTGAACAACGGGAAGGAACATAGAGTTTCTTGACGTTTGTATCGTATTGAATGGCGTATTCACGGATGTCTTTCTTTCCGAGTAAGACATTGAATGCCATTTCACCAGTGATTTCACCTAAACGGTAGTAATCGATGGACAATGTGGCAAATCCACAACCTTTACAAATTCCGGACTCACCAGCGAAAACTGGTTTGTGAGCACCTTCAAACACTTGGTTAATTGTACCGGTGTTATCAGCGCAGAAATTATCTGTTGGAATGTAAATAACATCTTCGTGAGCAGCAGCTGATTGACAAGTGTTTTGTAAAGAACTAGAGTCTGAGATTGGGTAACTGGTAACAGTTTTACCTTCAGACTCTAAATGCTTTTTAACTTCATCAACTTGGAATTTGGAGTTAGCTTCGTTAGCGGAATAAACAATTCCAAATTTTGTTGCACTTGGAACAAGTTCCAACATTGCGTTAACTTGACCATCGAGTGGTGCAAGATCGCTTGTTCCAGAAACGTTTGTCTTAGTGATTCCGTTTTCAATTTCAATTGAACATGCAACTCCAAAATCAGTAACTGATGTACCTAAAATTGGAATGGAAGATGTAGCGGTGTACGCTGCGGATAAGCATGGCGTAGCATTAGCCAAAATTAAATCGACATCTTTAGAGACTAAAGAGTTGATAATTGTTGGGCAGTTTGCTGTGTCACCAGCAGCATCAGTGTTCACGAATTCAACTTCACGACCTTCAGCTTGGAGAAGGGATGTTAATTTAGCTTTGAAACCGTTTGTAGCGGCATCAAGAGCAACGTGAGGAACGAATTGAGCAACACCGACAGTATATTTAGCTTTGTCAGGATTAATTTTGATTCCTTTGGAACATCCTGCTAAAGCGGCAACAGCAACGACACCGAGAAGTAATGAACCTTTTTTCATAATTGTAACCTCTGTAATATGTTTCTATTTATCTTTGATTCACCTTTATAGGGTGAAGGTTTTCTAATAATATGTAATTATCGGATTTTTCAAAACGGTGCTTAAATTCTACTAAATTTAATCTCTGTTGTATATAAAAATTTTTCAGGCGAATTTCGAAATTTATTGCTAAATAAATATCGGTATTTTATAATTATGCCGAAAGTTGAGGAACGGAATAATGTATATTTCAGTTAAAGAAGCCGCTCAAAAATGGGGAATTAACGAACGTCGTGTTCGTCTCTTGTGCCAAGAAAATCGCATTGAAGGAATGAAGAAAAAAGGTAAGGCTTATCTCATCCCAGATAATGCGCCAAAACCACTTGATCGAAGAGGAAAAACTAATCCTATAAAAATAAATAATTATAAAGCCAAAGACTGTTGATTTTAACTAAATAATCT
>CAMGZN010000061.1 GCA_946183335.1 uncultured Caryophanales bacterium
CAATTTCTCCGACAAAATTAATTAGAATAATGAGCCATTCTGAGAAAGCAAGTGGAAAGAATTTTGGTCGAGAATAAACCGCTTCTTCACCGTTTTGACTCTTCACTAATTGAGCCCAATTTTTGAGTTTTGGATTTAATGTGATAAGAAGTGTTCCGGTTGTTAACAAACCAGCAAGGATTGCCATAACAAGTGTTAAGACACTACCCTTATCAAACTTATTCCACGTTGTGTAAGTAAGAATGGCATACACAGTTGTTAAACCATTCACAAGGAATGAACCAGCCATAAAACCGGTTGATAATTTTGTGTGGGTATTCGTATAACGAATATTAAATAGGAAAATTGAAACCATAACGATTCCTTCGATTCCATAAAGGAAGGAGACAATCATCGCCATTGCGCCTAATCCACCAAACTCATCTAAAAGTGGAAGAACAACAAACACCGGTGCAAAGCAAAGCCCACTAAAAATATAGATGATGATGCGATAAATATTTGCTCCAGGAATCTTTTCTTTAATTAGCTCGCATGGGAAGAGTCTCATAAATGAGCGGTTCTCTTCTTCGACATATTGCATTCTTAAAATAGAAAGGACAAGGAGTGCGATAAACATTCCAGCAAAAGCAACTAAGAAAAAAATCCAAACAAGGTTAAATTCGATCATCTGAGAGATTCCATTCTTTCTTTGACATCGTCGTGTCCGTAAATGTATGAACCAGCAACTAAAATGTCTGCGCCAGCTTTACGGCATTTAGCTCCAGTTTCAGCATTAATTCCACCATCAACTTCGATTAAACAATTTAAATTGTTTTTATCAATGTATTTACGGAGTTTTTTAATTTTCTTTAAGGCACTTGGAATGAAGGCTTGTCCGCCTTTTCCTGGTTCAACAGACATGACTAAAACGAGTTCAACCTTATCTAACCATGGCAAAGCTTCTTTAACTTTCGTGGCTGGTTTAATGGAAATACCGGCTTTGCAGCCTTTATCATGTAAGTCATTAATGACTTTCATTGTACATTTTGGACAGAAGTCCACCGCCTCAAGATGAAACGTTACTAAATCAGCACCAGCATCAGCAAAGATTGGCGCCCATTTCTTTGGATCTTGAACCATGATGTGAACATCATTGACCATTTTGTGACATTTAGCAAACTCTTGAACTTGTTCTGGAGTGTAAGACTTGTTTGGCACAAAAATACCATCCATTACATCCCAGTGAATGTATTCTGCACCGAGTTTTTCAACTTTGAGAATTTCATTCTTGAGATCGTTTTTATCTGCGGATAATAGACTTGGAGCAATGTAGTTTTTCATTATTTGTACCTCTCTTGTCGATATTCTAGTTCGGTTAGTAATTTTTTATAGATTTCGTGGGCCTCTTTAGATAAGTTGCCCTTTTCAATTTCCTCTTTAATTTTACATTGTTTTTCGTTTTGGTGTAGGCAATTCGAAAAATAACACTGAGTGTAATATTTTTCATACCCAGGGAAATACTGGGCTAAATCTTCTTTATAAATCATCAAATCAAACGAAGAAAATCCCGGTGTATCAGCAAGGAAGGAATCTTCGTAAGGAAGTAAAATGACTTCTTTTGTTTGATGTTTTCCGCGTCCTAAAGCATTTGAATACTCACCAATTTTACGGTTAAAAGTTGGATCAATCGCGTTAATAAGACTCGATTTGCCAACTCCGGTTTGGCCCATAAATAAAACGACTTTTCCTTTTACGAGATTACGAACAATCTCTTGAGAGGTTTTGTCGTCTTTTGAGACAAAGAATGTTTCAATACCAATCTTCGCTAAATCGCTTTTGATTCTTTCAATTTGACTTAAATCTTTTAAAGCATCAACTTTAGTAAAAACAACTTTTGCCTCAATGTTATGCATTAAGACATAGGTTAAAAACTTATACACAAGTTCTTCGCTTAATTCTGGCTCGACAACGCTCATTGTGACTAAGACTAAATCAACATTCGCACATTTTGGACGAATTAGTTCATTCTTTCGTTCAAGAATTTTGTTTATAACAAAATGGTCTTCGTCAAAATCAACATTGTCTCCAACACAAAGGTGTTCGTGACGGTATTTAAAAATACCTTTCGCAAAGACGTCGTAACAGACACAGTCACGATAGATTCGATAGACACCACCACAGGTCGAAACAATTTTGCCAATCATTATTTAAAACCGAATATTTTTTGGAAGATATTTTTGCGAACTTTTAGGTTATCTTTGTTCGCCATTGCTGCGCTAATATCATCCATCATTTCTTTAGCAGTTTGATAACGTTCTGCCGGATTTTTAGCACACGCTTTTTGAATTATTTTGTCAAAAACACCAGCAATTTCTGGTTGGAATTTAGATAAATGTGGGAAATTACGTTTCACATGAGCAGCGGCAATATCCTTTGTTGAACCATCTTCAAACGGAAGTCTTCCAGTTAAAAGTTGAAAGTATGTGACACCACAAGAATAGATGTCGGATCTAATGGATGCTTGCTCGCCAACACAAACTTCTGGAGCCAAGTAATAGACTGATCCAAAGACGCCTTGGCTTGAATCGTCTTCATCTAAACCTTGAGCAATACCAAAGTCAGCCAACTTAACAGTTCCGTTTGCTAGATAGAAAATGTTTTGTGGCTTAATATCGCGATGCAATACTCCAAGCTCATGAATATAATTCACCGCATCAAGTAATTGAAGCATGATTTCAGATGCTTCTTTTAATGAGAAAGTGGCTTGGAAATCTAATCGATCAAACAAAGTTTGACCTTTAACATATTCGAAAACCAAGTATGAACAACCGTTAACTTGTCCTTGGTTGTAAACACGGACTATGTTCGGATGTGAGAAAGAAGCACATGCAGCAGCTTCGTGCTCGAAACGAGCAACACTACGAGGATCATTAATCAGTTCCTCTTTAATAATCTTCACTGCCACAGTTTCTTTCTTTATGAAGTCGGTTGCTAAATACACCTCAGCGGTACCACCAGTGCCAATTCGGCCTGTAATTCTGTATCGATTTGAGAGAACATCGCCAATCTTAATCATTTTTAATCTTCTCCCACAATGAAATTGCCATGTTGTCTGAACCACCATTAGAGTTTGCAACAGCAATTAATGTATCAACTTTTTGTTCCAGTCTTTCATTAGTTAAAAGAATGTCTGCAATTTGACGGTCATTCATATTGTTATAAAGACCATCAGAACAAAGAAGAATTGAATCAAAATCATTTTTAACGATCATTAGTGAATAAGAAATGGTTGGATAAATACCAAGAGCATTCATGAGTTTATGACGGTCACTAGAAATCGACATTTCTTCTTTTTTGATTTGCCCGGTTTTATATAAATAATCGACATAACTTTGGTCTTCAGAAAGTTGTGAAAAGACTTTGCCTTTCAGTCCGTATGCTCTTGAATCTCCAGCGTAGGCAATATAGATCTTGGATTTATGTAACAAAGCAAGAACAATCGTGCTTCCCATATCTTGGTAAATTTGGTTGTTTTCCGCGGTTGTAAAAATCTCTTTGTTCATCATTTTCATAACGCGAGACAAGAACAAACGAATCGAAATATAACCGTAAAACTTGGATATTTTGCGGAATTCGTCAGCTAAAATGTTCGTTGCTAATTGAGAAGCATAGTCACCTTTATTATGGCCACCAAGTCCATCGCAGACTGCAAGCAAAACATCTCCTTCTGGATTAACAAGCGAAATGGCTCGATCTTCGTTAACAACACGAACTTTGCCAATATCGGTTTGAGAAATAAATTGTCCCTTAATTGCTTTCATGTTGTTCCTTTGCGCGTAATTGTCCACATGCTGCGTCAATATCGTTTCCAAATTCCTTACGAACGGTTGTTGTGATTCCGTGTTGCATTAGATAGGAGAAGAAACGATGAACATTTTCGTCTCCACTTCGCTTGAATGACTTTTCATCAACTGGGTTATATGGAATCAAATTCACATAAGCCTTTGTGCCACGGATTAGTTTTACTAATTGACGAGCACATTCAATTGTATCATTAACATCTTTGAGCATGATATATTCAAATGTCACACGACGGTCAGCTTCTTTTTCATAATACTTCACCGCTTCCATTAGCTTATCCAAAGGATATGCTTTTGAAATCGGCATGATTTTATTTCTAATTTCATCGTTTGGAGCGTGAAGTGAAATGGCTAAGTTTGTTTGCAATCCTTCGTGAGCGTATTTGATGATACCCGGAACAAGTCCACACGTGGACACTGAGATATGACGTGCGCCAATCGCGAACGCTTTTGGGTGATTAATGATGCGAATAAAATCTAAGACATTGTCGTAGTTATCAAATGGCTCTCCAGTTCCCATCACCACAACGTGACTAACACGTTCACCTTTTTCTTTAAGAATCTGGTTCATCACGTAAACTTGTCCAACGATTTCATGAACTTCGAGGTTTCTTTGCCTTTTAAGCAAACCAGAAGCACAGAAGGCGCAAGCCATGTTACAACCAACTTGAGAAGAGACACAAATGGCATTGCCATAATTATATGGCATTAAAGCCGTCTCTACTTTCGCTCCGTCTTCAAGTTCTAAAAGAAGTTTGATTGTTCCATCTTTAGATTCTTGTTTGCGATAGATT
>CAMGZN010000062.1 GCA_946183335.1 uncultured Caryophanales bacterium
AAACGCTATTTTAAAGAAAATATCGAAGTGTGGAAAGCTCTTGAGGAAGCCTATGAAGCAGGTAAGGTTAAAGCGATTGGTGTTTCTAACTTCCTTGTCGATGATTTAGAAAACATTATTAACCACTGCAAGATTAAACCGATGGTTAATCAAATTCTCTGTCATATTGGAAACACTCCAAGTGATGTTATCAAATATTGTCAGACACACGATATCGTCGTTGAGTCGTATAGCCCAATCGCACATGGTCGAGCATTAGAGAATAAAACTATTGCGAAATTTGCTACAAAATATGGCGTTTCGGTTGCCCAACTTTGTATTAAATATACTCTTCAATTGAATACCATCTCTATTCCAAAAGCATCATCTAAAGAGCACATCGAAGATAATGCAAAACTCGACTTTATTATCTCTGATGAAGATATGATCGAGTTAATTAAACTCAACGAAATTGATTACGGAGAAGATGCCTTCTGGCCAGTCTTCAATAAACGTTAAGAAATAAAAAAATCTCCGGCAAATCGGAGATTTTTTATTTGTTTTCGCTTTAGAAATCGACTTTTTCTAATTCCTTAGAAGAAATGCGATATACCAACAAGTGAAGTGCTGCGTAAATTATTAAAGCAACAGCAAGAACAATAAACTGAACTCCAACACCGCTCTTGGAAAGGAAATTAATGTACCATTCGCATCCTGGAATATAAGGAATAGCAATAGTGAAGATTCCTAAATATAAAACAAAACCAAGAATCATAAATAATGTTGAAGCAACAATTGATTTGCCTCTTCGATAATAAATTGGGAAGAAAACAAGATCAGCTATCGCATAACCAATAATAGCAATCGCTAATACGGATACAAATCCATCTAAACCAATGCCAGGAATTTTTCCTGCTGTGTCCGATGGCATTTCAGCGTTCAACTTTAAAGCTAATGGATAAAGAACACATTGCATAGCAATAAAGACAACCTGGAGTATTCCAACAGTAATTATTCTAGCAAGGACAATATCTTTCTTACGTACAGGCAATAGTGTTGAAAATAATAGGTCGTTACTTTGTTGACCTTTGTTCGCTCCTAAGAAAAGGATTGGGTAACAAGTTAAAACATAAATGAATCCAATTGCTAAAGGATAGCTTGGAATTAAAATCATGAGCGGAAACGCGAAAATGAACAAATAGCAAATTGGATGCATTGCTAATTTAAATTCTTTATAAAGTAAAGCTTTCATTGCTCTTGCTCCTTTCCAAATAGACCATGATTTGTTCCAGATCAGGTTCAACTGGCTTAATACCCGCTTTTTCAAATACACCTTTTTTACCTACATCAATTAATCCTTCAATATGATCTTCTAATTCTTTTGAGGCGATGTATTCATTTTCAAGTTTTTTGTTTTTTGTTTTGTCTTTGACAAAGAGATATGATTTGACGAAGTCTTTCTTTGTACCAGTATAGATAATTGAGCCATCGTGAATGTATGTAATTCCAGTAGCACATTTATCTAAATCACTAGTGATATGCGTCGAGAAAAGAATTGCGCGATCTCCGTTTTTAACAATCTCCCGGAAGATGTCTAAAACTTCTTCTCTAGAAACCGGGTCTAAGCCTGAAGTTGGTTCATCAAGAATTAGTAACTCTGCTTTATGAGATAACGCCACAGCAACCGAATATTTAACTTTCATGCCGCTACTAAGTTCTTCTAGCTTCTTATCCAAATTTAAATTAAAAAGTTTAGACACTTCTTCAAATTTCTTTTCATCGAAGTTCTTATAGAATTTTTTGGTAACCTTCATGATTTGACGGATTGTCTTGTTTGGATAGTAATTCAGTTCACTTAATGCGAACCCAATACGTTGTTTATTTTCGAGTTCGTTTTCCGTCATATCTTTACCAAAAGCAGTAATCTTTCCGTTTTGGTAATGAATGAGGTTCATAATGCTTTTTAGTGTCGTTGTTTTACCAGCACCATTACGACCAATAAAACCCATGATTTGTCCAGGTTTCACCGCAAAACTGACATTTTTTAGTGAAAATGATGGGTAATCTTTATCGAGGTGTTCAACTTTTAAAATGTCTTCCATCTTAACGGTCCTCCATCAAAGAATAGAACATATCTGCCTTAAGTAAAGCAATACCCCTTTCTTTATCACCCATCACCATTAGAGTTTCGCCTTCTTTGATGTCAAACATCTTTCTAGCTTCACTTGGAATGGTAATTTGACCTTTTGGTCCGACTTTGACACTAACAATAAATCGATCTTTATTATTTTTTTCCATAGTCTTACCTTTCTTACTTTTCTTACTTAATTATAGTCTTATATAAATCTAAGTCAAATAAAAGAAAAAACCCGCATAAGCGAGTTCTTCCATGAATGAATAAATTCTATTTAAGTTTAAGGCCGACTTTGAAGGCATCACCAACTCTTCCACCAACTTTATAGTAACCAAAGGTGAATGGATCATAGGCGATCGCTTCTAGCTTATCGATATCAACTTTACCATTAACTAATTTATCTTCTTCAACTGATGTTCTTAAGACTTTTCCAACAACACCGATACCGTATTCTTTGTTTTGGAATTCTATGAATTCACATTCCATCGCGATAGGAAGTTCATTAATAATTGGAGCATCAACTATAGAAGATTTAACAAAGGTTAAGTCACTCTTAGATAGTTTGTCTTTGGTGCTGTTTCCGGAGGCAACTCCGAAGTAGTCTGCTTCAGCAACATGCTTTGCATCAGCAATATGCACAACAAAGCCTTTCTTTGCTTTGATGTTTTGCACTGTTTTATGTGTTTCAGTTAGGTTTAATGCGACGATGTCGCGATCAATCATTGTTCCCCATGCGGCGTTCATGACGTTAACACTACCATCTTCATTAAAAGTCGAGATTAATAAGACTGGCATCGGGAAGATTGCTTCAGTTGTTTTAATTTCTTTTTTCATTTATTTTTCCTCATATATATTATGAACTAAAACTCGTTATTTGACTTTATATAATATTGATTTTTCAAAAAAGGAATTGAAACAAAGTATCAATCCTAATCAAATTTGGGCAGGGTGTAAAGATTTTAATACAACGCAACACTTCGCTAAATTACGCAACACTAATTATTTCACTAGCGAATTGATATCATCATCTAAAACAATTGACTTATCTTTTATTTCTTTTGGAATGCGGTTGAACCCTTTATTAATACAAACATAAAAAGCGTCTTTTAAATTGTATGTCATTCTCATAAATGGATATTTAATGATACCAGGTGTATTCCATCCCACTCCTAATTCTAGGAACAATA
Organism: uncultured Caryophanales bacterium; assembly: GCA_946183335.1. Classification (GTDB taxonomy): domain Bacteria; phylum Bacillota_I; class Bacilli_A; order RFN20; family CAG-826; genus Fiminaster. The sequence continues at coordinate 3,301 of CAMGZN010000062.1, forward strand.
TCTTTTTATCTTTGTTATCATTTAAAAATTGTTCATATCTATGAGCGGCATCATGCCATCCTTCATCTTCTATGAACGTATCATCGCTTCTTAAATTCATGCTCATCTCTTCTCCACATATTGGACATTTAGGAATTAAAGCAGTTGGTATTGAGCCATCTTTAAGAGAATGAATCATTTCCAATATTTGTTTTTCATTATCATATGTCTTTTTATGACATGGTTTAGAGCATTGAAATAAACCATAGTCACCTTGCGTATAAAATAATCTTTCTTTAGAAAAACCCGCTAGTTGGAATTGATGATCAACATTAGTGGTAATCACAAAATAATTCTTATTTTTGACCATATCGTACAGTTTTTTATAAAGAGGTTTTGCTCCTTCTTTATATCTCTGTAAATAGATAAATCTACACCAATAACCCCACTTCTCTTCACTAGTTAAGAATGGGTGAAAACCCGCACTATACATATCGGTATAGCCGTATTTTTTATAAACATCGGAAAAGTTTTTTAAAAAGTAATCTCCGCCATATTCAAAACCAGCGGCGGTAGATAAACCTGCACCCGCGCCAATAACTATTGCCTCAGCTTCATTTATGAGTTTTTTAATTGTTTCAATTTCTTTCATAATCAAAATAAGGTAATGTTGTTATTTTTATAAGACTCTTGCTTAGCAAGTCTAATTTTATCTTCTGGATTAATATGACCAATTAATAAAGGAGAGTTATCGTCATGTTCTTTATAATTCTTTCTAATTGTCATTTCGTTTCCATTGGCATAGCAATACTTGCATAGATGCATACAAGAATTATATGAACCAATATCATTAGAAAGATAGCAAGCACAATAATTCTTTCTCGCTTCCATTTTTTGCTTAATGTCTAACTTCGAGTAGATGCTATTTTCGTAGTCTTTCACTCTCATACATCCATCAATATCCACACCATAGTTAGAAAGCCACTTTTCTTTAGAACAAAGTCTTAAATCCATATGATGCTTTTTAGCGATATTCATAAATGCTTTAGCTATTTCAATTTTTGTTTCATCATCCGTATCCTTAATCTCTGGGTGATTCTTTTCTAATTTTGGATAAATATCGACAAAACCAAAGGCCACTAGTGAGGTATAGCCATCTAATTTGGAAGCAATAGTTTCAAACATTTTAATGTGGTATTCTTTTGTGTATTTGCT
>CAMGZN010000063.1 GCA_946183335.1 uncultured Caryophanales bacterium
GTAATTATAACGAGTAATCCGCCGCCAATTAAGGAGACTCCAGCAATCGAACATGCATCAATTGCATCCTTCAAACTTTGTGTTTTTAGGAAGAAATAAAGACAAAAAATAGCAGCACCAAAAACAAGGCTAATCGCAAATGTAATAATGTGTTTTTTGTACTTAAAGAAAAATGTTCGCATGTTAACTTTTAACCATGTTTTGCTGGTGATTTTTTGGAAATAGTTGATTTTTGAGAAGGTTTTTTCTCTGGATTAATTCGCTGAAAAATTGCGGCTGCAAATGATCCAAGTTTAATTGTTAAATGATGTGGAAGACCTTCGAAACTTCCTTCTCCAGTTTGAAGAGGTGCACCATTATATTGGTCGTCGCCACAATACTCTTTCTTGTCGGAGTTAAAGATTTCTTCAAACATTCCATCGTGAAGCATTGGAATTGTGTAATTCTCATAGAAGTTTGGAGTCATGTTATAAACAAAAACAAGAACATCATCATCAACGCATCTTTCGAAGGCGAAAATAGATTGGTCAGCATTGTCAACCATAAGCCACTTAAAATGAGCTGGATTGTGCTCTTCAAAATACATCGCTTTATGAGCTCGGTAAACTAAATTCAAATCATGAACTAATTTTGTCACTCCATCGTGATTTGGGAACTGTTTTACGCCCCAAGCGAGGCCTCGAGCTTCATTCCATTCATCAAACGTAGCAAACTCGTTACCCATGAAGTTAAGCTTCTTTCCTGGGTGACCAAATTGATAAGCATAGAGGTTTCTTACCAAAGCAAACTTTTGATGGTAGTCGCCCCACATTTTATTGATAATGGTTCCTTTCCCATGAACCACTTCGTCATGAGAAAGAGGAAGCATAAAATTCTCACTATAGAAATAAGCCATCGAGAATGTGAGCTTATTATGTTCATACTTTTTATAGACCGGATCTTTGGAGTAATACTTCAAAGTATCGTTCATCCAACCAAGATCCCATTTATAGTCAAAACCAAGTCCACCGTATTCGGTTGGCTTTGTTGTACCGCTAAAAGCTGTCGAGTCTTCAGCAATCATCATCACTGAATTATGAGCAATGTGTATCTTAGCGTTCAATCGCTTAATAAATTCCACTGCACCGTCATTTGTGCCGATTGAAGAATCACCATTGTAATAAACAATGTTACTCACAGCATCAACACGGACACCATCGAAATGGTAGTAGTCTACAAAGTAGTTCATCGCGCTCATTAGGAAGCTACGAACTGGATCTTTGCCTAAGTCAAATTGATAACTACCCCAAGGAGAAACGCGGTATTTATTAGAATATTCATATAAGTATGAACCATCATATCTGCTTAAAGCCCATTTGTCTTTGGCGAAATGAACTGGAGCAAAGTCAATAATACAACCAATTCCGGCTTGGTGAAGTCGATCAACAAGTGACATCAATTGGAACGGATTTCCGTATTTAGAATCAATGGAATAAAATCCTGTTCCTTGATAACCCCAGGATCCATCAAATGGGTGCTGGACAAGAGGCATCATCTCAACATGGGTATAACCCATACCTTTTAGGTAAGGAATTAATCGATCAGCAATTTCTTCATAAGAATGGATGTGTCCATCATATGGTTGGTCAATCCAACTGCCTAAGTGCATTTCATAAATCGACATTGGAGAGTCAAAGTTACGAGTTCTCTTTCTCATCCAATCATCGTCATGCCAAGCAAAGTTACGAATATCAAATAAACGAGAACATGTTTCTGGACGAACTTCACTAAAGAAAGCATATGGATCGATTTTATCAACATATTGGCCTTGGGCATTTTGGAAATGGAATTTATATTTTTGATAATTAGTGAGATTTGGAACAAAAACTTCCCAAACTCCTGAGTCATCAACTCGACTCATTTTATTGGCTCCAACATCCCAGTTGTTCCATTCACCAATAACTGAGACATCGTTTGCACATGGTGCATAAAGCCTAAAAACAACGCCACCATCAACAAAGTGGGCGCCAAAATAGTTATGGGCTTCAATGGTCTGTCCCATTAAGAAATCATATAAAATTCCAAAGGCCATAAGTTTGTCCTCGTATTTACTTGTGATGCCTTAACTAAATTAATTTAGCTTTGGACATCATTAAAATCATACCACACGTAACTGCGTAATAAAGAAAAATAGCGGTTTCAAGCCACTATTTTCTCTTTTAAATTACTTTAAAGTATTTTAATGCCTTCTTCACACCGTGACAATCGATGTGAGTTGTGACATATGATGCAGAGTTCTTTGCTTTCTCAACACCATTTTCCATCGCGGCGCTATATTTACAAAGTTCAAACATTGGTACATCTTGAACATCGTCTCCAAGAGCCAAAGCATTTTCTTTTTTTAACCCATAATAATCGAGCACTCTTTTAATTCCATCACTCTTCTGAATAACGTGATCTCGAATATCTAAAGCATATGGGAATAAACGGAAGGCATCGAGACCTGGATGAGCGATTTCACCAACAATTTCTTGATCTTTATCTTCGGTGCAAAATAGCAGCAATCCAGAGATATTTTCTCCATTATAACCGCGAATTGCTGGTATTTTTTCGAAATAGACATCGAAATAATGTTGAGCTACTTCATTGATAGGTTGAGAGATCCAACGTTCGTATTCTGAAACGAATTGAATGACGATATTTTTCTTTTCTGCAATATCACAAATCTTACGAACTAACTCTGGTTTCATGCAGTCGTGATAAATGATTTCGTCACCAATAAAAATAACTGCACCATTTGCTAAAATCATTCCATCAGGTTTAAATTCATCAAAGAATCCAGTGAGTTTTAAGGACTCATGAGGACGAGCTGTCGCGATAAAAACCTTCACTCCATTCTTCTGGGCTTTCTTAAGAGCTTTTAAACTTTTTTGATCATATATGTGCTTTCCATGTCCATGATTTAAAATCGTCCAATCGACATCAGTGAAGATAATTTTTATCTCAGAATTCTTTTTCATTTCCTAAATATTATACAGTTAGTTAATAAAAAGAAAACGAGCAATGCTCGCTTTCTATTCTTTTAGTGCCAGCCTCCTGGGCCTCCACCTCCACCACCAGGTCCACCGCCTGATGAACCAACTTTAGTGAGATTGGATGTCATGGAGATATCGATAACTTCAGAATCACCATTAAAAATGGTGTATGTTTTTCCAACACTCATTTCTGGTGAGGAGAAGATAATTTGAGTGAAAGCCATTTTTAATGTGTATGTAAATAAAGCACGATCATCATCGGCAGCATCAGTAACACTAATTACTGAACCAGCTGCTTGTGATGAACCTGTATAAATAAATGTTGGTTGAGTGGCAGACAAGTTTTCTAACATCCCGTTATTAGAACAAGCAAAGACAATACCGCCATTAATCTTAATACTATCTGCGTCTAATGAACCGTTATCTCTTCCTGGTCCTTCAACGATAACTGTTCCGCCATTGATGACTAAAGATGTATTTGCATCAAGACCATCACCGCCAGCTTTAATACGAATGTATCCATTATTAATCGTGCAAACATATGATGAACCAAAATCTGATGCGGCATTTACTCCATCATCTTGGCTATTCACGACAATGTTGGTGCTTGCACCATCAATTGTGATGTTTTGTCCTTCAATACCTTCATATGAATCATTAACAACAATTGATGAGTTATTGATTGTGGTATTGTAGTCGGCGTGAATTCCGTCATCGCTTGTAGTGATACTCATATTGACACTTCCAATATCAACTTTTCCATAGTTTGTGTGCACCGCATCATCGGTCGACACTAGAGTTAGGCTCGCTAATCCTCTTAATGTAATGGCATAGTCTCCAGTAGTGACTTCATATTCAACTTCTTCACTATCTTCGTATTTAATTGGTCCTGCTTTAAGAGCTTTAACTGAGGTTGTTAAAGCATAACGAGAACTGTAAGATACGTTACTATCCTTAGCAATTCTTTGATGAGAGGAATTCCATTTATAATCATCATCACTTAAATCGTATGTTGATTTTTGAGAGTATGGAACAAATGTTCCAGATGTAGAAATATTAATTGATCCACCATTAATATCAATGTATGTATCAGCTTGGATACCATCACCATGACCACTAACAGTTAAGTTAACGTCTTTTAAATAGACATAACCGGATTCATTTGTAAACGTTGTAATTTCATTATCACATTCAGCTTGAATGCCATCGCCTTCGGTTGGATTACAGTTTAATGTACATCCCTCAGCGACAATTGTTTCGGCAGTAATTGCGTGATTCTTAGCGGTTGCATTAATCGTTGCTTGAGTGATTGTTAAAGTTTTACCGACCTTAATCGCATTCTTTTGCTTTGATTCAACATTTAATGTTCCTTGTCCAGAAATAAAGACATTTCCTTTGACG
>CAMGZN010000064.1 GCA_946183335.1 uncultured Caryophanales bacterium
ACTACTTTTTTAGCACCAGCATTCTTCACAGCATCAGCAAAAAGTTCTAACTCAAATAAAGTTTGAGCAGATGGTTTGCCGGTTGATTGAATGACGATGACTTCTTTATCTTTAACATCACTTAAGCATTGAACAAGTAATTCACCATCAGAAAAATATTTGATATCAACATTGCCTAATGGAATACCAGTTTCTTTTGAAACCTTTGTCGCAAATGCTTTGGAACTTGTTAGATAAAATAGTATCTTGTTTTCCATGGGCATTATTATACCAGTTATTACGAGATAGTAAACTATCTTTTTCTAACTTAAAAACAATGTAAATATAAAAGAAAATGTATTCGTTTTTGCATCAAAATAATCGAGTTTTGACAAGGATTTTAGAGATTTTCAAACCTCGTTTTTCTGATTAAATTAACTAAAATCAGAAATTTGATATACAATACTCACATGGCCAAATTGCTTAATTTAAAAGAAAAAGGATTAGCGGGAGAAATTCTCCGTTTTATCGTCACTGGTGGCGTTGCTACCGTTGTCGATTTTCTTGTTTCTTATTTAGTGGCGTCTGTGCTTCCTGATTCCATTGGAGTTTGGAAAGAAATCATCTACACCGCTGCTGGTTTCGCGGTAGGTGTTGTTGTGAATTATGTCTTATCGGTTTTCTGGGTTTACAAAAACGTTGATGAAAACGTTAATGTTCGCTCAACTAAAAACAAACTTTTGTTCCTAGCTCTTTCATTAATTGGATTGGGAATTGGTATCGCCATTATGATTGGTTTTGATGCTTTAGACCAAGGTGTTATTCATTCTGATTTCGAAAACTGGCTTGGATTTATTACTAAGGGTAATGAATTCTCATTTAAATCATTTGGGTGGGCAGTTTTGTTCTTTGGCTTTAAAACTTTAGTTGTTCTGATTTGGAACTACTTAAGCAGAAAAAAACTCATCTTCAAATCAAAAGATGAGTCTTCTTCAAATTAATTTTTAATATCTATTTTTTATTTTGATATTCAGTGTATTTCTTCGATGAGCCTCGGACTAATTCGGCTGGATATTTTTTCTCATTTGCATCAAGTTTTGTGTTAACGATTTCATCCATATCAAGATGATAATGATCCGCCATTAAAGTGGCATACATAATCACATCGGCGAGTTCTTCTTTAACCTTCTCGATGGACTTTTCTTCTTTGGTCCATTGGAAGACTTCAAGTAGTTCGCTTGCTTCGATGCAAATGGATTTTGCTAAATTTTCGCCTGTGTGAAATTGAGCCCAATCACGGTCTTCACGAAATTTCATTAAGCGATCATAAGTCTCTTTTTTCATCGAAATTACCAGCAAAAACTAATTATTTCTTGGCTTTTCCTTGGTTAGCAACAGCTTCCATTTCGGCCTTGAGTGCTGCTTCATCCATTAAGTAATAATGTTTAACAGCATTCATTTTTTCATCAAATTCATAGACTAATGGGACACCAGTTGGAATGTTGACTCCGACGATTTCGCTATCAGCCATATGATCGAAGTATTTAACTAAAGCACGAAGGGAGTTACCGTGAGCAACGATTAAACAGCGTTTACCACTTTCCATTGCTGGTTTAATAACTTCCTCAAAATATGGAACAGCACGAGCAACAGTCATTTCTAATGATTCGTGTAATGGAAGATCTTTGGCTGGAACATCTCTAAATTGAGCTTGAAGAGCTGGGTTGCGTGGATCCTTTGGATCAAGTGCTGGAGGTGGGCAGTCATAACTACGTCTCCAAATCTTAACTTGTTCTTCACCATACTTTTCAGCAGTTTCAGCTTTGTTTAAACCTTGAAGAGCGCCATAGTGACGTTCGTTAAGTCTCCAAGACTTATAAACCGGTAACCATTCACGGTCTAATTCAAATAAGACGTTATTCATTGTATGAATAGCACGTTTTAATAAAGAAGTATAAACGACATCAAAGTCATAACCTTCTTCTTTAAGTGTCTTACCAGCGCGGTGAGCTTCAGCAACACCTTTTTCTGAAAGTTCAACATCAGTCCAACCGGTAAAAAGGTTGAGCTTGTTCCATTCAGATTCACCATGACGAATTAAAACGAGTTTGTACATGTTTTTTCTCCTTATTAATCAGCAAGTGAGCCCATTGGATCCCATGGTTTTAAAACAATTGGATCAGCATCGTAGGCTTCTTGTTCTTCCTTGGTTAAATATTCACGTTTAACAACGGCTTGATAGGTGTATTGATCAAACCAGGAGGCAGACATTGTAAAGTAACCTTTACGACCTCTATCATCTCCCCAGGAGTTCTCAATTTTCCACTTGGATGGTTTTCCATCTTTATCAAACGCAACACCAGTAATACACATTGCGTGATTCATTGCGCTTGCACGGAAATCAAGGGATTCACCTTTATCCATTTTGATATCTAAGTCCAATAAAGACTTATAATCCCATTCTTGGTCGTTCCAAACGCCTCTCATACGATCGCCATAGGAAGAGACATCGCTACCAAACCAGACGATGAAACCATCTCTAAGCTGGGCAAGAATGACTTCTTTAAGTCTTTCCATTGGAAGGTTAAGGTGTTTAACAACTTTACCACCATAAACGTTACCTAAGTATTGAACTGTGTAGGATTTATTGAATGGTTTTGATTTGGTTGGTGCATTAATGCAGCTCACAAAATCATCAATTGTATCTCCAAAAAATTCGTCAAAGAATGACTTTGGAGTATAGCCACGAACAACGTGATATTTTCCTTTGTCATCAGTGTATTTAAGGTCAAATGTTTTTGGTGGAAGACCATAACAAGAAACGAGAGCTTTATAGAATCTCTTCATATAGGATTCTTTAAGTTCTTCGACCGCTTTCATTCCTTTTTCAGCTTTCACTTTACGTGATTCGCTAGCGAAACGACGAATTTCAGCATTTAATAAAGCATTTAAAGAACGAGTTGAGCTAGAAGTATATGTTTCAACATATGCGTTCTTTGGACATACTCCGTATTTCTTTACAACGTTAACAAGCATGTCCCATTGACCACCATCGCCAATTCCGTTTTGAACCAAGAATTGAACAGTACGATCATCATAATCGCAATCGATTGTTTCAATGAGGGCTTCTAATGTGTAGTTAAGTTTTTCTAGTTTGTCATAGAAAGCAATGTAGCTTTGTGACAATTTGAAAGAACTAAGTCCAAGTTTACGACCAATTCTTTCTCTCATGCAGTTGCAACCAGCAAAAATCCAGCATCTTCCAGATGCTTTTTGGTTCGCAACATCCATTGATTTGATGTTAATATCAAAGTTAAAATCAAGATCACGGACTGCGTCTTTGCTTGCAGCAACGGTGTTAATATCTGCACCGGTTAATGCATGACGAGCGACTGTACAGGAATGATCTTTTTCATATTCACTTTGGATTTTCTCTAATTCACTAATTTTGATTTCTTTCATAAATCATCCTCCTTCGTCAGCAATAACAATTTTATAGAAAAATTATTATTTTTCCACTAAAAAGAAATTTCTTCGTATAATATCAACATATGAACTACAAAAAATATGCTATTGCTGACATCCATCTACACTTAGATGGCTCTCTTTCTGCAAAAGCGATTATCAACGTTGCCAAGGAAGAAGGAATTAAACTTCCATCTTATTGCCCTCACAAATTAAATAAATATCTAAGAGTTCCAAAGAACTGCAAATCACTCAACGAATACCTAGAACGTTTCGCTTTACCAAACCTTGTTCTTCAAACCAAAAACGGATTAAGAAAGTGTTCATTAGATCTCTTGGAGCGCTTAGCAAAACAAGGATTGAAATATTGTGAAATCAGAATGGCTCCTCAACTCTCCACCGCACAAGGCTTATCCCAAAAGGAGGTTGTTGAAACATTAATCCAAACTTTTAATGAACAAAAATTCATCCGTGCGAACCTTATTCTTTGTTTAATGCGTGGCAAAGACACACATGAAGCAAATATAGAAACAATTGAGGTTGCAAAAGAATTTTATTGTAAAGGCGTTGTCGCAATTGATCTCGCCGGAGCAGAAGCATTATTTGAAAATCAGCTATTTGAGAAGGAATTTAAGCTGGCTCAAAAATATAAACTCCCATTTACCATACATGCCGGGGAGGCTGGGGATGCAAAATCAGTTCAATCCGCTGTTGAAATGGGTGCTTCAAGAATCGGCCATGGAATTCATTCTGTTGATGACAAAAATGTCTTAGAATTGCTAAAAAAACACGGGATTTGCTTGGAAATTTGCCCAAAATCAAATCTCGATACAAAGACTATAAATTCATATTCTGAACTACCATTAAAGAAATTAAAAGAAGCTGGTGTAAAAGTCTCAATCAATACTGATGACATGACCGTTTCAAA
>CAMGZN010000065.1 GCA_946183335.1 uncultured Caryophanales bacterium
TTTCTTTTCCATGTTCTAATGATAACAAAAAATAAAAGGACTGACACGTTTGTATCAATCCTATGTTTCTAAGTTGGTGACCCGTACGGGATTCGAACCCATGAATGTATGCGTGAAAGGCATATGAGTTAAGCCACTTCTCCAACGGGCCAAATTTGGCGCCCACTTACGGGTTCGAACCGCAGACCGATCGGTTAACAGCCGATAGCTCTACCGCTGAGCTAAGTGGGCAGCGCGTTATATCTTACCACAGTCTTTTGTTAAATAACAATAATAATATTGATTATTTTACTTTACTCTCAATGGCATCGAGTAAGTCTTTGACTGTAACAAGCTTTGACATATCGATATCGTCGAAAGCAACACCATACTTTTCTTCAAGTTCAAGAAGTGTTTCAACAACATCAAGACTATCTAAGCCTAATTCACGAATAGCAATAGCTTCATCGACAGAATCGCGATGAGAAAGTTCTGCTAAACGAGCTTTAATTTCTTCACGATGTGACATAAATTTTTACCTCGGTATGTATTGTATCATAAATACAAAATAGAAAAAGAGAATTGTTTCGCCTTTGGCGGGTTAGGCTTAAGACGATACAATTCTCTAGTAAATTAACTTCCGGCTGGTGCAGCTGGTTGGGCACATTAAGGTGCATCTTGATATGTTGCAGAAGTTTGGACTGCGCTGACCATACGTTCTCCGATAGCAGTGCTTGTACGGCCAAACGAGTTGACCATAATGCCGAATACAACACCGAAGAGCGCAATTGCTAATACAATGCCAAGTAATTGTCCTTTAATTTCAGACATGTTTTCCTCCTTTCCTAGTTGTAATATCCAATCACAACACTGCGCACCACACTGATTTCCATAGGTTTACTCGCTAAAAACACTGGCTGGTACGATTTGGATATTTTGTATTCGAAAACTGCTCCAAATAGTGGTGTCTCGTCACCGGTTGCCTCAATTGAGGCACCTGCTTCGTTCTGAACGAGGGTAATAACTTCATTGGTAATTGCACCTTTTGATGAGATGATATTCCCTGCTGTTACAGAAACCGCGTCGAGATTGGAATGTATGATTTGAACCGATATTAAATCGGTTGCAAAAACAAAGAGTTGAACAATAAATATCATTGAGAGAATAAAGCCGATTTTATAAGACATTAATCATTTCCTCCATGACGGTAATTATGCCGATTGTCACCATAATAATTAGAACTCCACTTCCCACAAGTGGGAAAGTAGACATTGATGCTAATCCGTTACGCTTTTTATTTAGTTCTTTTTGATAGGTTAAATCGCTAATTTTTCCAAAGATTAAATCGAATTGAGATAGATGGGACGGGTTTGATCCGTCATCAATCATTTGATAGATTGAAATCATCATTTCCTCGATGATCAAATCATTGAATTTGCGACCAAATCGAATAAAGGGGGTAATTGATTTATCTTCATCAATATCGTGTATTAATTCTGATAAAAACATTGCAAGTTGTTTGTCTGCAAATGACTGAATCTCTTTAAGAGCGGTATAAACAGAATAGCCATTATGAAGATATATCTTGAAGAATGTAAACAAGGAAACAAAGTCTTGCTTAGCTTGATCAGCTTGGGTTTTTTCCATCGATGAATATCTTGTGAAATAGAAGATGTTGAAAATGAGCATTACTACAATTGAGATTCCTAAATAAAGATAGGTTTCGACAAGGAATAAAGAAGCAACACCTAACCCAATAAAAAACAATGAAATTAATAAACCGGTCGACATTTCTTTTTTTGGAGATAGACCAAGATTAATCATTCGGCTTTTAAGTTTTTTCATTTAGCTTGATCCTCCTTCACGACAATTGATGAATAACGAACGATAAAAAGGTGAATTGAGAAGAGTATAACGATGAAGAAAATGATTAGAAAACCAACAAAAACCGAAGATTTTAACATCGATATGTAAAATGAACTGATAGAAAAGCGAATAAACAAGAGAACCGCTACTGACATAATCCACAGGAGTAGAAACTGACCAAGATATCGATTAGATTCAGATAATGATTCGCTTACACTCTTCTCAATTCTGGTGGATTCGGAGATCAGTTCATCAGACATAGTTAAAATATTACCGCCCTGGTCTTGATAAAGATTCAGGACATTTATAAACATTTTGAAAACAGCAAGGTTAAAGAACTCTCTTAGATAAGTAATTCGATCACTAACCTTTAGGTTTTCAAGTTCTGGAGTAATTTCATTTAGTTCTTTGTCTTCAAAACGAATACCACTTTGATATGCGTCTTCTAAAGATTCCTTAACAGACATTGAAATAATGAATGCATTAATAAAGTGATAGCAGGCATGAATACGTCTTACTAATTGTTCCTTCTTTTTTAAATATTTTCGACCCAAAGCGAAGTAGTACAAAAGGTAGCTCACAACAACGAATATTGGGATGTAGATATCAAAACTTGCAATGTAAGCAATGGCAGCCAAGACCAATGTAATAATGAAGAAAAATAAATCTCGAACCATATAAAACTCCTAACAATGAAATTTCTCGACCAAAACTCTGTTTTGAACTTCGCCAATTGACTCAATATAACGTTTAACAGTTCCTGTTTTTGTTATATCTCTTTTAACAAACACGTAGACCGGAATATGTGACATTAGATCACCCATAATGTCGTCATAAGTTTCTTTTGTTTCAGCCATCTCAATCATTCTCACAACGCGATGAGGCATCGCTTCAAGCGAATTAGCGTGCATTGTCGTAATAATTGGGTGACCAGTCATAACACTATTTAAGACATCATTCATTTCTTTTCCTCGGCTCTCCGCCACCACTAGCCAATCTGGATTAGAGCGCAAAGCTTGACGGATTAAATCGTTAATTGATGCGTTTGGATGAAGCTCGTTTGCCTCCCAAGAAGTAATGTCTAGATTTGGATTTGAGCGAATGAATTCGAGCTCTTGAACGTTATCGATAACAATGACACGAGTGTTGTCATCAAGACTTGTTAAAAGATACTTTTGTAATTCTGTTTTTCCAGAACCAGTTGGCCCTCCAATAATGATAGATTTTTTCTTTTTTAAACAGTCCTGTAAAAACTCCTTCATTTTTGAATTCATGAAGGTTTTGCTGGTTAAAATGCGAATTTCTGGTGAGGCAATTCGTATGGAAAATGATATGGATTTTTCATTATCTACACGAACAATTGATGGGTGAATTGCGTTGATTCTATATCGCCCTTCTGAAACATCAATACATGGATTTGTGTATGAAAATTGCTTCTCAGAAAGATTCGCGATTTGACGAACAAAAACCATTGCCTCATCTTTTGAAAGATTGATGTCTGAACGTTTTCGTCCAAGCTTGTTATGCAGATAATAAATCTCTTTCCCGTTATAAGAAATGTCCGTAATTTCATCGTCTTTTAAAAGAGGGACGAGAAAAGATGATTCAAGGTATTTAACTAATTCTTTATTCATTAATCTCACCTCGGCTATCAATCGTGAATTCACGAGCATGCTTATAGGAATAAAAGGCATTAATCTCGCTGCTTAATGAGATACGAACCCCATCAGCTTTATGATTGGTATTAATATCTTTTGTCTTCGCGTTAAAATAAATTATTGATGCTTTATAATCACTAGAATAACGACCAATATTATCTTTTAGATAATTCACAACATATCGTTCTAATACAGGTTCATTAAAATATGGATCAATATCTTCACCATTATCACCAACTGTAACAATGCTTATTTCCAGAATACTTCGATGCATATTTAAAAAGGAACGATGAATACTTGAATATGTCATCCCCCCAAAAGAAAAGGTTAGAAATAAACAAAAACCAACGCCAAAAAATAAACAGTTAATCATTATTTAATTCCTTTCCGTTTTCACTAAAACGAGCGTCTTGTGTTTTCACGCAGTATTCAGAAGTTACGCAATTGCCAATTCGGGAACGTTCCGCCACAATCGAGAAATCATAGTTAAGATCGAGATTCATTGTCCCAATCTTCATTCCAACAATTCGAACGTTGAGTTCTTTATTATTTGTAAATCCTGTTTTAGGAAGATAAATATACTTGGTTTCCACAAATCCTGGTAGTTGGCTTCTAGCCATCTCGTATGTGTAGGGATTTACATAAAGTTTTTGTTGAAAAGCTAATTGGTATGTCCGATTTTCTGTTTCTACTAACTGAAGATCCATTGATACTCTTTCGAGTGTGATTTCATCTTCAGTCAAGTCACAAAAGATTCCATAATCAATTGGAAAAACTATTCCTAGTTCTG
>CAMGZN010000066.1 GCA_946183335.1 uncultured Caryophanales bacterium
TGGTTAAGTAACCATATGATTCTTCAAAACCGAAAATGTAACGATATTCTTCGTGTTTTTCTTCTAAAAGAAGAAGCTGTTCGCCAATCCATTTGAATCCAGTAAGAACATCAATCACTTTTACGCCAAATTTTTGACCCATTAAATTAACCAAACTGGTTGAAACAATTGACTTAACAACAATTGGATCTTTTGGAAGTTTGTTTTGCTTTACGCGAGCATGATAAATGAAATCAAATAAGAGAATACCAATTTCGTTGCCGGTAAGAATAACTGCTTCTCCGTTTTGATTTACAGCAACACCAGCACGGTCTGAATCTGGGTCAGTAGCGACCAAAACGTCATTACCATTTTTAATCATGAGCTTCATGCCTAAATCCATTGCTTCTTTAATTTCTGGATTTGGATATGGGCATGTTGTGAAGTTTCCATCTGGATCTTTTTGTTCTTCAACAATGTCAACGTGATCAAAACCATCACGTTTAAGAATTGTTGTTACCGGGACAAAACCCGCACCATGAAGTGGTGTATAAGTAACCTTCAAAATTCGTTCAGACTCTTTTGGTCCTTCAATTGATTGTTTTAATACAGAAGCATAGTATTTTTCGATTAAATCATTAGAAATATATGAGATTTGCTGGTTATTTTCGAAATTAGAAAGCTTAACATCAAACATATCAAGTTTGTTGATTTCAGCTAAAACGGCGTTAGCGTTTGGGGTTGTCATTTGACAGCCATCTGGTCCATAAACTTTGTATCCGTTGTATTGCTTTGGGTTATGTGATGCAGTAACAACGATACCTGCAGATGCTTTTAATTGTCGGACAGCGAACGAAAGAGCTGGAACAGGCATCAAGTGTTCGTAGATGTGGACTTTAATACCATTTGCAGCTAAAACTCTAGCTGCTTCGCGTGCAAATAACTCGGAATTTAATCTAGAGTCATATGCAATTGCGACACTTGGCTTCTTTTCCTTTAATAATAAGAAGTTTGCGAGACCTTGTGTGGCGTGTCTAATAACATGACGGTTCATTCTATTTGTTCCCATCGCCATTACGCCACGAAGTCCTGCGGTGCCGAATTCTAGATCAGCGATAAATCGTTCAGTAATCTCTTTTTCGTTGCCTTTAAGGGCCTTTAACTCGGCTTTTTCTTCATTTGAAAGAGCACCTGAAGCAAGCCATTCATTAAATTTTTGTTCTATTTTCTTTTCCATAATTTAATCCTAAGACTATTTTAGTCTAATATGTTAAAATACGGAATATGAAAAAGAAAACATTAGATAGAGTTCGTCATTTTACATCCGATCGTGATTGGGATAAGTATCACACCCCAGCTAATTTGGCGAAAACAATAATTATTGAAGCTGGTGAATTATTAGAATGTTTCCAGTGGAACGACGAATATAATATTGAAAAAGTTAAAGAAGAATTAGCCGATGTCATCGTGAATTGTCAGAACCTAGCCGATAAACTTAGTTTAGACGTTGATGATATTGTCAATTCTAAAATGGAACAAAACGAAAAGAAATATCCCGTTGAAAAAGTGAAGGGAAAAGCAAAAAAATATAACGAATTATAATATAGTTACAAAGTAACTAAAGAAACTTTGAGGTTAGTCGCCCCAAACTTTTTTATTAATTTTTTAACATAATATTTGACAAAGAAGAAAGTGCCATAAATACACAATAATTTGCCCGTTTTCTATACAGTGTACAACTTTTGAGCATTTTACTCTTATTATAGGCACTATATTTCTATATAATAACGACACCACTTAATTAACATTAATGGTCCCTGACAAATTGAAAACTTAAACTAAGGTTTTTCTATCACTATTTTCAAATTCTCGCTGGGAGGTATGAGTTATGTTGAAAATTAGAAAGAGAGACGAGTCTTTAGAAGACTTCGATCTGAAAAAAATTGAGAACGCAATCGAACGTGCGTTCATGGCCGAGCACAAGTTTTATAATAGCGATATTATTGAGATGCTCGCCCTCAGAGTGACTGCAGATTTTAATAAGAAAGTCGCTAACGAAATCGTTGCTATTGAAGACATTCAAGATTCCGTTGAAGTTGTTTTAATTCAAGCTGGATATATTGATGTTGCTCGTAGTTATATGATTTATCGTAAACAACACGAGAACTTACGACAAATTAAGTCAACAAGTTTAGACTACAAAAACGTCATCAATAATTATTTAAAGATTAATGACTGGCGCGTGAAAGAGAACTCAACTGTTACTTATTCTGTTGGTGGTCTTATTCTTTCCAACAGTGGTGCTGTTACAGCTAACTATTGGTTAAGTGAAGTTTACGACAAGGAAATTGCTGATGCACACCGTAACGCGGATATTCATATCCACGATTTAAGTATGCTCACTGGTTACTGTGCTGGATGGAGTTTAAAACAACTCATTCAAGAAGGTTTAGGCGGTGTTCCTGGAAAGATTACATCTGCTCCAGCCAACCACTTATCAACCCTTTGTAACCAAATGGTTAACTTCCTTGGCATCATGCAAAATGAATGGGCTGGTGCACAAGCCTTCTCCTCATTTGATACTTATCTTGCACCATTTGTTAAGAAAGATCATTTGACCTATAAAGAAGTAAAACAATGCATTCAATCATTCATTTATGGTGTTAATACACCATCCCGTTGGGGTACACAAGCTCCATTCACCAACGTTACATTAGACTGGGTCGTACCAAACGATATGGCTGAACTCAACTGTATCGTCGGTGGAAAAGAAATGGATTTCAAGTACAAAGATTGTGTTGAAGAAATGGCAATGGTTAACAAAGCCTTCATCGAAATTATGATCGAAGGTGATGCTAACGGACGTGGTTTCCAATACCCAATTCCAACTTACTCCATTACTAAAACATTTGACTGGTCTGAAACCGAAAATAACAAACTCTTGTTCGAAATGACAGCGAAGTACGGAACTCCATACTTCTCTAACTACATCAATTCCGATATGGAACCAAGTGATGTTCGTTCAATGTGCTGCCGTTTACGTCTTGACTTACGTGAATTACGTAAGAAATCAGGCGGATTCTTTGGATCTGGCGAATCAACAGGTTCTGTTGGTGTTGTTACAATCAATATGCCAAGACTTGCTTATTTATCCACCGATGAACAAGACTTCTACAATCGTTTAGACCGCATTATGGATATTTCCGCTCGTTCCTTAAAGGTGAAACGTAATACAATTACCACCTTACTCGAAGCTGGACTTTATCCATACACAAAACGTTATTTAGGCACCTTCAATAACCACTTCTCCACAATTGGTTTAGTTGGTATGAACGAAGCTTGCTTAAATGCTCGCTGGATCAAGAAAGATTTAACTCACCCAGAAGCAATTCAATTCACTAAGGATGTGTTAAATCACATGAGAAACAAACTTTCCGATTATCAAGAACTCTACGGAGATCTTTATAACCTCGAAGCTACACCAGCTGAATCAACCGCTTATCGTTTAGCAAAACACGATAAGGCTAAATATCCAGATATCATTACTGCATCTGAAGAAGGTAAGACTCCATATTATACCAACTCTTCACACTTACCAGTTGGTTATACAGACGACATCTTCCGTGCTCTTGATATTCAAGATGGATTACAAACCCTTTACACATCTGGTACTGTTTTCCATGCTTTCTTAGGACAAAAATTACCTTCATGGAAAACTTGTATGAATCTTGTTCGCAAGATTGCTGAAAACTATCACATTCCATACTACACAATGTCTCCAACTTACTCTGTTTGTAAGGAACACGGATACATTAGTGGTGAAGAATATACATGTCCAAAATGTGGTGCTAAGACCGAAGTTTACTCCCGTATTACTGGTTACTACCGTCCAATTCAAAACTGGAACGATGGTAAGAGTGAGGAGTTCAAGAACCGTAAAGTCTACGTTCCAGAAACTTCTGTGCTTCACCCACAAGTTGAACACACCGAAGAAGAATGTAAATGTGAAAATCAACCACAAAACCTCAATAAAACCTTATTATTTGCGACAAAAACCTGTCCAAATTGTAAGATGGCAAAGATGCTTTTAGACAAAGCCGGAATCGCCTATGAAGTTGTAGATGCGGAAGAAAATGCTGAACTCACCAAACAATACGGTGTGAAGAAAGCACCAACTCTTATCGTTCCAATGGCTGATGGTTTAAAAGTCTACGAAAATGCCTCAAACATTAAAGGCTATATTGAAAGCGTAAAATAAGCTTATGTTTGACGCCATTGTTGTCGGCGGTGGCCC
>CAMGZN010000067.1 GCA_946183335.1 uncultured Caryophanales bacterium
TTTCACGAGAGCCAAGGATAAACTATATGCAACATGTAATTCTGGATATAGTTATGTCCTCAGTTCTAAATCGATTCGTTCAAGATTTTTCAACGAAGCTGGTTTAGTGTTTGAAAAGAAAGACTTTTATAAAAAACCATTAGCAAAACCAGCATATTTTGACTTTTTTGCCGATGAAAGTCGATCTGACGAAGATTACATTTCTGAACCAGTTGTGACTGATAACGGCATTGTTGATTGGAAGGTTGGAGATATAGCGATTCACGATGTCTTTGGACGTGGTGTTGTCACAGCAATCATCGATGATACAATCATTCAAGTAGACTTTGAAAATCATGGAAGAAAATCCATTTTAGGTAGTCACCCAAAAATACATCGAGAAAAAGGAGGAATTGAAGCATGAATCCAAAAGAACGAGCTCAAGAAATAACTAAACTTCTCGAACAATATAACTACGAATATTACGTTTTAGATAACCCAAGTGTTCCGGATAGCGAATACGATCGGTTGATTAACGAACTAATTTTAATTGAGAAAGAACATCCTGAATTAGTCACCCCGTTTTCTCCAACTCAACGTGTTGGTGGAAAGGTTCTTTCTGAGTTTAAGAAAATCCAACATAAACGTATGATGCTTTCATTAGCAAACGCCTTCAACGAAGACGATTTGCGTGATTTTGACCGTAAGGTTAGAGACGTTATTGGCGGTGAAAAAGTTGAATATATGTGTGAAATGAAAATCGACGGTTTAGCGATGTCGTTAGACTATGTTGACGGTCATTTAAATTATGCGGCAACTCGTGGAGATGGAAATACTGGTGAAGACGTAACAAATAACGTTTTAACAATTAAATCTATCCCAACACAAGTTGTTCAAGATAAACCATTTGAAGTTCGTGGAGAAGTTTATATGTCGAAGAAAACTTTAAACGAACTTAATGCACAAAGAGAAGCGAATCACGAAGTGTTGTTAGCAAACGCACGTAACGCTGCGGCCGGTTCAATTAGACAACTTGATTCCTCGATTGCTGCCTCAAGAAAACTAGAAGCATTCTGGTATTACTTAGTTAACGCCGATGAACTTGGATTCAAGAAACATAGCGATGCTCTCAATTATATTGAAAAAATCGGTTTTAGAACCAATAAAGAGCGTCGAATCTGTAACGGAATTGAAGAAGTTTTAGCTTATGTTGCCGAGTATACAGAGAAGCGTCCAAACCTCGCCTATGACATCGATGGAATTGTTATCAAAGTTAACGATATTACAAAATATGATGTCCTCGGATATACCGCAAAAACTCCGAAATGGGCGATTGCTTATAAGTTCCCTCCAGAGGAAGTGGTCACCAAACTTGAAGACATTATTTTCACTGTTGGACGTACAGGTAAAATTACACCAAATGCAGTGATTGCACCAACTCGTGTTGCCGGTTCAGTTGTTCAAAGAGCGACACTTCATAACGAAGATTTCGTTCGCGAAAAAGATCTACGAATTGGCGATTACATTGTCTTAAGAAAAGCTGGCGATGTTATCCCAGAAGTTGTTCGTCCTCTTCCAGAAAAACGTGATGGAACTGAACGTCCTTTCGTGATGATTGATGTGTGCCCAGTTTGTGGCGCTCCTTTAGTTAGAAAAGATGCGATGCACTTCTGTGTTAGCCCAACATGTCCAGCAAAGAAAATTGAAGGTTTAATCCACTTTGCATCTCGTAATGCGATGGACATTGAGAACCTTGGAGAAAAGGTTTGCGAAGAATTCTTTAACGAAGGATTTATTTCGACAATTGATTCAATTTACAATCTTAAACAGTATCGAGATGAGATTCTAAATCGTGAAGGTTGGCAAAAGAAATCGACCGACAACCTTTTAGAGGCAATTGAAAAATCAAAAGAAAATTCCCTTGAAAGATTGTTGTTTGGATTGGGCATCAAAGAAGTTGGCGAAAAGACTGCTAAGGTGTTAGCGAAACGTTTTGGAACGCTTGATCGATTCTTTGAACTTACTGAAGAAGAGTTGCTCAATGTTCCAGATTTGGGTCCCGTTTCCGCGAAGTCGATTTATAAATATTTCCACGATGAAAATAATCGAGTTTTGATAGAAAATCTCCGTCAAAACGGCCTTAATTTCAATTATCTTGGAGTTAATTTGACAAATGAAAATTCCCCATTCTTTGGCAAAACTGTTGTCCTTACTGGAACCCTTTCCAAGTATGGAAGAAAAGAGGCAACTGAGCTTTTAGAAAACATTGGCGCTAAGGTTGCTGGATCCGTCTCGAAGAAAACAGATTACGTTGTTTATGGTGTTGAAGCTGGTTCAAAACTTGATAAAGCTCGTGAACTTGGTGTAAAAACATTAAATGAGGAAGAGTTTGAAGAATTACTTCAAATGGAGTAGTATTTTAAGCATTATGAAAGAGTACAATATTGAAATCTTGAAACAAGCCGCTCACGGATTACTCTTCGATATGTCTGAGGAGCAATATCAAACATTAATGTCGGAATTTGATATCGTTGTTGCTCAAATGAAGATTATTGGTGAAAACAAAGAACTCGATAAGGCCGAGCAAATGGTTTTCCCGTTCGAAGTTTCAACATCTGTGATGAGAGAAGATGTTCCATGTGAACCACTTCCGCGAGAAGAAGCAATTCGCAACGCAAATAGCAAAATTGGTGGACAGATTAAACTGCCAAAGGTGGTCTTATGATATACCGCGGACTATCAATTGACGAATTACATGCTCTATTAGTGAGCAAGAAGGTCACTCCGCTTCAATTAGCAGAGGAAGCTTTAAGGTTGGCTAAACAAGATTCAAATAATGCTTTCGAATATATTATGGAAAAAGAAGCTCTCGAATTTGCTGCCTCTTTAACCGAACCAGAAGAGAATAACCCATTATGGGGAATTCCTTTTGTTATCAAAGATAACTTCTCTACCAAAAACGTTCCTACAACTGCAAGTAGTAACATTCTCAAAGGATATGTCCCTGTTTTTGACGCATGCGTTGTAGAAAAACTGCGTGCCGCGAAGGCTGTAGCAATTGGAAAAGTTACACTTGATGAACTTGCCATGGGTGGAACAGGTACAAGTGGACACTTGGGCATGACGTTTAACCCATATGATCGCTCACACAAACGTTTAGTAGGCGGATCATCATGTGGATCTGCGGCCGCGACTGCGGATGGATATGTGCCGTTCGCACTTGGAAGCGATACTGGTGATTCTACACGCAAGCCTGCATCGTATGCTGGGCTTGTTGGTTTCAAACCAACCTGGTCATTAATCTCTAGATACGGATTATTCCCATTTGCACCATCATTAGATACTGTTGGAATCTTTGCTCGAAATGTGAAAGACTCTGCTTATGTTTTAGACGTACTTGCCGGACACGATGATCGTGATTTCACATCCAGTATTCGACCAGTTGATGAGTATGCAAAAGATATTGAAAAGCCAAATCCAAAAGCTAAAATTGCCGTGATTAAAGGAATCGTTAATTCAATCTCAGATCATGATATTTTGAGCAAGTTTGAAGAGACCGTAAAATCGTTAAAAAATGCAGGTTTTGCTGTCGAATTCGTTGATTTTGACGAGAAAATTTTAACATCTTTGTTCCCAACCTACTTTGTCATTTCTTGTGCTGAAGCAACATCGAATAATGCTAATTTAGATGGCATCAAATTTGGTCCATCATATCAAGGTTCAACATTTGAAGAAGTTGTGAGCAAAGCGCGTACTAATGGGTTCGGAGAACTCATCAAAAGACGTTTCATTATTGGTAATTTCGCCTTGATGAAAGAAAACCAAAAAGATTTATTCTTACGTGCTCAGAAAAATAGACGAATTATTGTAGATGCGGTGAATAAAGTTTTAAAAGATTATGACTTTATCTACTGTCCAGCAGCTCCATCAATCGCTCCAAAGGTTGGTGAAGCTAGCGATAGACTTTCAAACGAATATTTAATTGCTGATAACCATCTTGTTATCGCAAACTTTGCCGGACTTCCATCTATTACACTTCCAATTGGAATGAAAGATGGAATGCCATTTGGCGCAAATATTACTGGCCGTGCTTTTGAAGATAAGCAAGTTTTAAAAATGGCTTATGAGCTTGAAAAGCACACTGGTCTTAAGAATTTAGTGGCGAAAGGAGAATAACAATGAACTTTGAACCAGTTATTGGACTTGAAATTCA
>CAMGZN010000068.1 GCA_946183335.1 uncultured Caryophanales bacterium
AGAAGACCTTCAATTCCATTAAGTGAACCATAGATATGAGAAATTTCTGGATGCTTTTGGGCTTCCTTGATTGCACCATATAGCGAAGTGTTAATAACACTTGTTGGGCCACCGGATTGAATGTAAACCATTGCTTTAGAATTCATGTAGATGATCTCCTTTATGATGATTTTAAGAAATACGCTATAATTTTAAATAAATTATATTATCTCGTAAAGAAAAAATAATCTTTCATGCGTATGTAAGCGCTTGAATAGATACTTCTTTTCATTTAAAATTATTTACGTGATTTTTTAGGAGGAATCCCTATGTCATTTACTCTCAAATACTTAGGAAAAGAGAAATCTTTTAGCTCAAAAGTAAAATTACTTGATTTAATCGAGAACAACGACAAGTCATTTGTTTGCGCACGAGTGAACAACCGTGTTCGTGAATTAACTTATGAAGTTTATTACGATGCAAACGTTGAATTCTTAACTGTGAAAGACAGCGACGCCATTCATACTTATGAATCATCACTTCGTTTCGTTCTCGCGATGGCGATTAATCGTGTTGATCCAAAACTCCAAGTTCGTTTCTGTTATAACGTCTCACGTTCCATCTTCGTTCAATTTTTAAATGAAGGTTGTTATGCAACCCCTGAATTCGTGGAGAAAGTCGACCAAGAAATGAAGAAGATTATCGCTGCTGACTATCCACTTGAAAGAGGTGTTTATAGTAAAGAAGAAGCCGCGAAAATCTACCGCGAACATCATCTTGATGATAAGTTAGCTATTCTTCAATATCGTCCAGAAAAAACTGTTCACCTTTATAACTGTGATGGCTACATGAACTATATGTTCGCACGTATGGTTCCATCCACTGGTTATCTTAAGTCCTACAAATTACGTCATTATGCTCCAGGCATGATTGTCCAATATCCACGTAGTGAATGTGGAGGCGAAATTCCACCATTCGAAGATGCTCCAACATTTGGTAAGACTCTTAAGGAGTCTCATCAATGGGGAAAGATTGCTGGTGCGGACTCCGTAGCTGGAATTAATGAACACATTCATCGTGATGGCGTCATTGACTTCATTCAACTTTGTGAAGCTCGTCATAACAGAATGTTAACCACTCTTGGTGACATGATTGAAAAAGATATCGATAACATTCGTTTAATTTGTATTGCTGGTCCATCTAGCTCCGGTAAGACAACATTTGCGAACCGTTTAAGAGTTGAACTCTTATCAAGAGGTCTTAAACCAATCCGAATTTCTATTGATGACTACTACTTAACCAAAGCCGAAGCGCCAAAGGATGAGGATGGAAAACCAGACCTTGAATCAATCGAGGCTCTTGATATCAAATTATTCAACCAAAATATGCTTGATTTGATTAATGGAAAAGAAGTTCAATTACCTAAGTTTGATTTCAAACTTGGTAAGAGAGTTCCAGGACGCGTGATTAAAGTTGGTCCACAAGAACCAATTATTATTGAAGGTATTCACGCGTTAAACGATCGTATGACTACACTTATTCCGCGTCACCAGAAATTCAAAATCTTCATTGCTCCACAAGCTCAAATTAACCTCGACAATGTGAACCCAGTTTCAATTACTGATCTCCGTTTACTCCGTCGTTTGGTTCGTGACTATAAGTTCAGAGGTGCCAGTGCCGAAGAAACATTCGGTATGTGGCCAAGTGTCCGTCGTGGAGAATTCAAATGGATTTATGACACCCAAGAAGGTGCTGATTACGTTTATAACTCCATGCTCTCATACGAACTTTGTGTGATGAAGAAATACGCGATGCCACTTCTTGAAGCAGTTGATCGTGAAGACAAATACTTCCCAGTTGCTGAAAGACTCATCCGTATGCTCAAATACTTCGATGACATGCCAGATGAATGGGTTCCATGTAACTCCCTGATGAGAGAGTTCATCGGTGGCTCTTGTTACGAAGGCGCTTAATTAATCCAAAATTAAAAAGAACCAGGATTTGCTGGTTCTTTTTTATTTTTCTTGGCGTTTTGCGTAGGTTTTTTGGAACCTTGTTTTTTCTCGTTCGTAAATGAAGAAGAGGATTGAATAATACGTCTTTTTCATCGCGGCGTATCGTTCTGCTTCCGCCTTAGAAATGCGAGATAAATAGAAATCAGAGAAGATCTTTTCGTAGCGGAAGAAACATTCATAAACTGTGAGAAGAACAAGTCTCAAATAATACTCATCTCTTGAGTAAATAAGAATTGGAGAAGAGTGGGAGATTTCGGAGGCCATTTCATAGAGTTTAGAGTAAGCAGATAACTCCGCGAGACGTTCCACTCCATCGCGAAAATTGAACTTAAACTGTTTATCTTCGTTATAGTTTGGAATCGCGGTTAACCATCCATACTCAATAAACTTCTTCATATCTTTACTCTTTAAGTCGAGACTACGCATTTCTTCTTTAAGTTCGGAGAAGATTTTGTCATCTTCTTCTTTGTCTTTAATTCCACCGCGGAAAGCAACACCATATTTAAGGTGTTTAACATACTTACTTTGAATATCTTGTCCATACTTATTTAGCAAAAATAAAATACACTCATTTTCATGTAATGTTCTCCATAAGGAGAACGCTTCTGTTCCAAACCCATCAACAACAAGGTCCAAGATTGACTTCATAATTGAGAAACCTTTGTTCATCACATCAAGCACCAAAGTTTCATTTGGATTATTTTTTGGGAAGCGAGAAAGCATTCCAAGCATGAAGTTTAAATACAAATCTAAATTTGAAACAACAGGAGAATATTTCGAAATAATCCTGGTGTTCTTATAGTTAAGATGTTCATTTGTGAAGTACTTGTCCACCGCTAAGGAAACAATACGAGACAAAACCTCTTCATTTCCTTTTAAGGAACTACATTCAACTTTATGGGTGTCGAGATAGAATCCAAATTCATTAATTAAATAAAGAATCAATGGTAATGGATTAACTGGAACAGCACGACCAAATAAATTTGATTGGCTAAGTTCAATCGCTCCTTCATAAGCAATTTCGTATGCTTCAAAAACGACTTCAGGATCGATTAAAGGACTAACTTGAAGTTGGTTATAAAGATTGAGAAATTGTTCATGATTGAAAACGTTTTTCATCTTAGTTTTTAAATTTCATGGCTGCTTTGACAGCAGTTTCCCATCCTCGATAAAGCTTCTTTGCTTCCGCTTGATTCATCTTTGGATGATAATTCTTAGCGATTGTGTGAGCGTTTGAAATCTCATCTAAAGATGAGAAGAAGCCAGAACCAAGTCCGGCCATAAACGCAGCACCAATAGCTGTCGACTCTAAACATGTTGGTTTAGAAACAGGGATATTTAAGATATCGCTTTGGAATTGAAGCATGATATCCGAATTAGTAACACCACCATCAACATACAAACGATTAATTTTGATTTTCGATTCTTTTTCCATGACCGAGAAAACATCTTTGCATTGGAAAGCGATAGCTTGTAATGTTGCTAATGCAACATGATCAAGCGTTGTTCCAGCGCTCATTCCAAAGAATGCACCACGAACATCATCATCCCAGTATGGAGTTCCTAGACCAACAAAAGCTGGAACAAAATAAACTCCACCAGTATCTGGAACACGTTGAGCCATGATATTGATATCATTAGAATGCTTGATGATATGCCAGCTATCTCTTAACCACTTAATCGCGGATCCACAGACAAAGACGCTGCCCTCTAACGCATAACTAACTTTTCCATGTAAGTCCCACGCGATTGTGGTTAAAAGTCCTTTCTTTGAAAGAACTGGTTTATCACCAACATTCATTAGCATGAAGCAACCGGTTCCATATGTTGATTTAGACATACCTGCTTCAAAGCAGTTCTGTCCAAATAAAGCAGATTGTTGATCACCAATAACACCAGTGATTGGAGTTTCTTTATCAAGAAGAGAAATTGTTCCAAAGTTCGCGTCACAAGCAC
>CAMGZN010000069.1 GCA_946183335.1 uncultured Caryophanales bacterium
TTGTGAAGTAACCACATTCAACAGCGGCTTTTTCAACCTTCATGGAGTTAGATAATCCACCCTTAATACCATGGTTAGCACATGGTGCATAGCAGATAATGAGGGATGGTCCTGGATAAGATTCAGCTTCTTTCATTGCTTGAATGGCTTTCATTGGATTAGCACCTAATGAGATTTGGGCCACATAGCAGTGTCCATAGCTCATCGCGATGAGAGCAAGGTTCTTCTTTTCTCCAGTCTTACCGCTAGCGGTAAACTTCGCGATAGATCCTGTTTGAGAGGACTTGGAAGATTGACCACCAGTATTGGAGTAAACTTCAGTATCAAGAACCATGATATTGACATCTTGGTCATTAGCTATGACGTGGTCAACGCCACCGTAACCGATGTCGTAGGACCATCCATCACCACCGATGATCCAAACGGATTTATCAAGGAGGTCACGTTCGTAAGTAAGAACAGCTTTAACTTCTTCGTCTTTACTTGCTTTGACGAGTTTGACGAGTTCTGGAATAATTTTACGAGCAACATCTTTGTTCTTAATATTTTCTAAATATTGTTTGATGACTGCCTTGAGTTCTTCTTCGACACTTTCACGAGCTAATGCTGGTTCTAAGATGTCGACGATTTGACTTAAACGGTAGTCAACTGCGGTACGCATACCATAACCAAATTCAGCGTTGTCTTCGAATAAGGAGTTAGCCCAGGCAATACCTTGACCATTCTTATCTGTGCAGAATGGAGTTAATGGAGTTGATCCAGAATAGATGGATGAACATCCGGTAGCGTTAGCAATTAACATGTCTTTACCAAATAATTGGGAAGCGAGTCGATAGTATGGAGTTTCACCACATCCAGCACAGGCACCAGAGATTTCCATGTATGGCATGAGGTAGCCAACACCGTTAACGGTGTTTGTTGGAACAAGACCAGCTTTATATTCGATATGTTTAAATAAGTAAGTTGCGCCTTCTTCTTGAGCAAATTGTTCTTTAGCTTCACTCATGACAAGGGCTTTCTTACCCATCTTGTTTGCTGTACATTCAGCAACACATAGACCACAACCGACACAGTTCTTTGGAGAAACTTGGAGACGGTATTTAAGTCCTTTGCCTTTTAATGTTGGGAATGTTGGCTCAGCGACATCGTTTTTAACGATTTCTGGAGCATTCTTAAGTTCTTCTTCATTAATTAGGAATGGACGTAATGTAGCGTGTGGGCAGACAAATGCACATTGGTTACATTGGATACAATCTGCCTTGTTCCATACTGGAACACGGTCAGCAATGGAACGTTGTTCCTTGTATGTAATGTCATTTTTCATTGTGCCATCGAGGAGTTCGAATTCAGTGAATTTGCTAACTGGAAGAGTATCACCATCAAGTGTACCCATAACGTTAACGTAAGTATCAAAGTATTCGTCACCTGTTGTGGCACGGACACGGGAGTCATCAAGTTCAGCCCATTTTGGATCGACTTTGACTTCACGAAGTCCTTCAGTACCAGCGTCAATGGCCTTCCAGTTGAGTTCAACAACTTCTTGACCTTTCTTGGCGTAGGATTTTTCAGCAAATTTCTTCATCCATTTATTTGCTTCTTCGTAAGGCATAATGTCTTGGTTGAGATAGAAGAAACTGGCTTGAAGAATAGTGTTGGTGTGACGTCCCATTCCAATTTCAGAAGCAATCTTGTTGGCGTCAATGACGTAGAATTTTGCTTTCTTGGCCGCAAGTTGATGTTTCATGCGGTTTGGAAGTGACTTCACGAGTTGTTCATCAGACATGTCAGTATTTAAGAGGAAGGTTCCACCTTCTTTTAAATTCTTGACCATGTCGAATTTGAACACATATGTATCAAGAGAGCAGGAAATAAAATCAGCGTTTTCAACATAGTATGTTGAGTGAATTGGATATTTTCCAAAACGTAAGTGGGAACGAGTCACACCACCAGCTTTACGTGAGTCATACGCGAAGTATGCTTGAGCGTATTGGTGTGTGGCATCGCCAATAATCTTAATGGAAGATTTATTAGCGGAAACTGTTCCATCAGATCCAAGACCATAGAAGAGACAGGATGTGTAATTGGCTTTCACATGGAATTTTTTATCAACTGGGATTGATAAGTGTGTGACGTCATCGTTAATACCAACGGTAAATCCGTGGAATGGTTTTCCTTTAAGGAAATCATAGACGGCTTTAACGTGTTTTGGCTGAACGTCTTTAGAGGATAAACCATAACGACCACCAACAACTTCAATGTCACGGCCTTCTTGTTTTAAGGCAGCCACAACATCAAGGTAGAGTGGTTCGCCAGTAGCACCCATTTCTTTGGTTCTGTCTAAGACAGCAATCTTTTTGGCACTAGCTGGAATAACGCTCACTAAGTGTTTAGCGGAGAATGGACGGTAGAGGTGAACTTTCACAACACCGACTTTTTCGCCTTCCTTAGCAAGTTCGTCGATAACTTCAATCGCGGTTTCGGTAACTGAACCCATCGCGATAATCACACGTTCAGCCTTTGGATCACCATAATAGGTGAATGGTGCGTAGTGACGTCCGGTAAGTCTTTCAGCTTCTTTGAAGTACTTTTCAGCAATCTCTACAACTTTGTTGTAGTGAGCGTTTTGTGCTTCACGGCCTTGGAAGTAAACGTCATCGTTTTCGGCGCCACCACGTGTAACTGGGTGAGTGTGTGGGTTGAGTGCGCGAGCACGGAATTCTTCCACTTTTTCCATTGGAAGAAGTTTCTTGTATTCAGCTTCATCAACGAATTCAACATTTTGAATTTCGTGTGATGTTCTAAATCCATCAAAGAAGTGCATGACTGGTGCGCTTGATTCAATAGCAATTAAGTGAGCCATTGGTGCTAGGTCAGCGATTTCTTGGACAGAATGCGAGCAAATCATTGTAATACCAGTTTGACGACAAGCGTAAATGTCTTGGTGATCGCCAAAGATAGATAATGATCTGGTTGCTAAACTTCGAGCTGAAACATGAAGAACAGCTGGAAGTAATTCACCACACCACTTGTAGATGTTTGGAATCATGAGTAACAAACCTTGTGATGCGGTATAAGTTGTAGCTAATGCACCAGCTTGAAGTGCGCCGTGGACAGTACCAGAGGCACCAGCTTCAGATTGCATTTCGACAACTTTGACTGGAGTGTTGAAGAAATTTTTCTTTCCTTGAGAAGCATAAACATCAACTAATTCAGCCATTGGGGAACTTGGTGTGATTGGATAAATACCAGCAACTTCCGTAAAGTAGTAGGAGCCAATTGCTGCTGCGGTATTTCCATCAACCGAGAGAAATGATTTTTTAATTTCCATTTCGAAAACTCCTTTTGTATGCGTGTATATTATACAGGTACGTATGTAGGAATAATAAAAAAATCGGATGAAACCGATTTCATTGATTATTCGCGTAGACGACTATTTTCTTTTCTTTTTATTAGGTTTTGCGCCCTTAAGTGCGTCTAATTCTTGATTAACAAGATGGCGGAGAAGTTTTAAATCCTTCTCACTTAAAGGAATATTTTGATCAACAAGACCACCAATGGTCATCTTGTTATAAACAAAGTCGGCGACTGATTTATATTGGGAAATTTCGGCTTTTTTCACCGCAATTCTCGGTTCTTTTTTCTCTTTTGATTGTTCTTCAATATATTTTTCAAGAGCAGGAACAAGCTCGCGAAGATTGTAAGTTGGATCCATAGCAAGCATTGGTTCAAACTCACTTAATTCAGAAGCAATAATCTCTGGATAAATACCCATGTGTAAAGAAAGGCCTTCACAAGTTAGGTGTTTTCTTTTACTTCCATGAATTGCTGATAG
>CAMGZN010000070.1 GCA_946183335.1 uncultured Caryophanales bacterium
AGTTCAATTTCTTCATCGGTGAAATAGTTGCAATGGAATGCACCACCACCATTAGCAAAAAATCCTTGGGAAACTAAATAAGATAATGGAGTTTTGCCATATCTTTCGACACAACCTTGGATTTCGCTTTCCGTTTCACAAACATGTGTAAATGTTGGTGCGTTAAGTTCCTTAGCTAAATCCGCAACTGCTTTAATTCTTTCTGGTGCAGTTGTATATTCAGCGTGAATTCCTAGCTGATAGGAAATCAAAGAATTTTCTTTGTTATATTCATGATATCTTTCTCTTAATAGAGAAATAGGTTCTTTATCAGAGGTGGCTAGAATGACTGTTCTAAAGCCCATCTCTTCACTGGCTCTGATAATTTCTGGAGGTTGGAAATACATGTCAAAAGCCGCTGTAATTCCGGAGGTAAGGTATTCAAGAATACCAAGTTTTGTTAAATGATAGATATCGTTCGATTGGAATTCCGCTTCCATTGGGAAAATGGTGTCGTAGAGCCAATCATGGAGAGGTAAATCATCAGCAGCAGAACGAGCAAAAACCATCGCTGTATGAGCGTGGGCATCTTTGAAGCCAGGCATTAAAAGGTTTTGATCGCATTCAATTATGCGGTCTGGAGTTTGACCATCATAATGATCTCCTAAAAAGGAGATACGATTATCAGTAACAGCAATGTCTCCAAAGATAATTTGGTTATCTTTCATTGAAAGGATGCGAGCATTCTTTAATAAGGTAATCATTATTTCTTTAAATCATCGTCATCATCGTCTTTGTCACGTTGTAAAACAAGCATTTCGCGTGGAGCTCCACAAAGTGGGCATGTTCCAGCAGGTGTTGGTTTAACAAGTTGACCGCAGACTCGACATAAGTACTTCTGTTCTTTCATGTTGAATTCCTCCTATTTCAACTGTTTGAGATCGACTTTACCGACCTCTGTATGTGGGAGAGCTTTAATGAAAACAATTTCTTTTGGATTAGCGTAAACGCCATTTGTTTTCTTAATCTCTTCCCGAATTTGTTTTTCGGCTTCTTCCTCAGTTCCATTATAGTGTTTATTTAAAACAACATAAAGTTTTAGTAATGAACCAAATCGTTCATCGCTAACTGGGATAGCTGCCGCTTCATAAACGATATCTAAAGTTTGAACACAGTATTCAACCTCATGAGGGAATACTGGAACACCATTAATTTTGACAATTCTTTTTATGCGTTGGTTAAAGATAATAAATCCGTCTTCATCACGATGGACATTATCACCAGTTTTAACGTATTTTTTTCCATCAATTTCGATGATTGGGCTGTCAGCATTTAAATAGCCATTCATCAAGGTGTCTCCACCACAGATAAGTTCACCATTTACATTCACTGGAACTTCTTTGTTTTTCTCATCAACAACTTTGAAATAGACGTTTGGCATAGCTTTACCAACACTACCTTCTTTATTGTCACTGATATTGTTAACACTAAACAAAGAAACGGTTTCAGTCAATCCATATCCTTCCCTCAAACGACACTTGCTTCCACCTTCAATCATGCGTTGATTAAACTTCTCAGAAAGATTCGGTAAAGCAAAGTCTCCACCGACGAAAGCGAAATCAAGATTTCTTAATTTTTTACCAGCAAATCCTGGATATCTCAGCATTTTCTCGTAGAAAACAGGAATTCCTAAAAGGATTGAGTATTGCTGGCGTTTTAACATTTTTGTGGCGTTTTTACGGTTAAATTTTGGCATCAATGCTGCGTGATAGCCAAGCGATAAGGAAAGATGAATTCCAACCGCTAAACCAAAGCCATGGAAAATCGGCATAACACAAAGCATTCCAGAATTCTTCTTAAGATCTCCAACAATCCAAGGTGCGTTTGCACAAAGTGAGTTAATCGCAAATGCTGAGAGGCGAACAATCTTTGGAATTCCGCTTGTTCCACCACTATTTAGATAAACAGCATCTTCTTGGTCCATATGGACAAATTCTGATGTTGGTTTTTCATTATAGTAAGGACATTCATGACGGCATTTTTCTTGCTTAGCAAAAAGCTGTTTGATTTTCGGAAGTTCATGAGATGGGGAGAAATCATATTTCGCCACATCTAAATCCTTGAACTCATCATAACGAATTTGTAAGCAATAAAGATGTTTTGATCCAGTTTCTTTCATTGTTCTTTCAACTTCTGCTTTTGGAAGAAGTGGGTGAAGTGGATTTAAAATTGCGCCTACTTGGCTCACAGCATACATCATATAGATGGCTTCTGGAATGTTTGGAAGAAGGAGCGTGACGACATCGCCTTCTTTAACTCCGTCTTTCTTTAACCCAGCAGCAAATTGATTAATACGATAGATAAATCTATCCCAACGAATTTTCTTATTAAAGTAGTATAGAGCCACATCCTTTTGAGCTTCTTTGGATGCTCTAAGAATGGCTTCGTATAAACTTTCGTGCGCGTGAATTTTAACCATCGACTAAACTCCTAAAGGAATGCCCATACAAAGTCCAGCAATGAAGAGCATTAAAACGATATAAACAACTTGGTGTAACAAGTAGAACCACAAAGTATGATGTCCAAACAAAAGGAACCCTTTTGTGGATCGATTGAATTTTTCATTTAAAGTCATCTCGCCTTCCTTATCAAAATAGTGAAGGAGAGATTTTCCGTCCTTATAGACGGTGTGTCCAATAAAGGCGCCTAGGAAGAGATAACCAAGTGTTGGAACAAAGCATAACCAATCATCGCCTGAATAGTTTAATCCAACGATAACTTTCATGACATCTCCAAAAGAGGCGTTCTTAATATCATAGACGTTTGGAATAGATCCAGCATATCCGTTATAGATAAACCAGAAATTATTATATTTATCAGCGACGTTTTCTCTTAAGTTCGCATAGCGAATAAATCCCCAAGAAACCAAAAGAACCACCGCTATTCCTAAGCAAATCCACGCCCAATACTTGCCTGATCTCTTTTTAAAGAGCGCTTCTAGTCCAGAATAAATTAGCAAGCAAAGCCCATATGTGACTAGAATATTCATATAGGCGTGCCCGGTAAATCCAAGAGCACTGCCTAAGGCAAAAACGCCGCTCATTAATAAACCAAATCCAAAGAGAAGTAACGCTCGTTTGAAATTATTCTTGGAGAATCTCGTGTTGATTCCAATTAGGATAGCTAGACATAATAATCCAACAAATCGCAGAGCGATTCGAACCGGATGAGCCCAATAAGCACAGGAGAAATCGTACATTGTTTTAAAGAACGGAACATCAAGATACGCCGATGAAAAAATCGAAGGGAACATTTCCGCAAAATCAAAAAGCAGATGCTCAATGAGCATTGCAAAAATAACGATTGCTCGAATTAAATCAATTTCCCAAACACGATTCTTATTGCGGTAATCTTGTTTTTGAGCTTTCTTTAAATACTTTTCTTCCTGTTTTTGGAACTTTTCTTTTTTATCTTCTAAAAGAAGGTTTGCCTCAACATCGCCTTCTTTTCGGAGTTGATCTTCATAAGCCTTAAGATAAGAAGCATGATAAAGACGCTTTTGATCGAGTTTCGCTTCTTTTCTTTCCATAAAACTAGTTTTAGGCATAGCAAAATAATATCAAACAACGCGCAAAGAATAAAGCGACATTTGAAAGTGAGTAATCAATCATATTAAAATATGTGCATGATTTTACATCTGAGTGAAAAAGAACTCGAAAATTGCAAAGAATTTCTTCAGGTTAAGGAAGCCAATCTTTCGGCAGCTGAACTTTACATCGAATACCTTAATTT
>CAMGZN010000071.1 GCA_946183335.1 uncultured Caryophanales bacterium
CATATTGGTCGTTTTTTTTACGCTTGTGCTATACTTTACACGTATTTATGCCGAAATGTCGTTATTGTCATGAATCTATTTCCCGTTTAGACAAAGAAATTTGTCCATTTTGTGGTGGAAAGAAACCTTTAGAAGGAATCGATGATTCAACAATCGACATTACAAAAGTTTTTGATCCTGTTGAACTTAAGCAAAAAAGTCTTAAGCCACGTTCTAAAAAAGTGGCGGGCCTCTTAGCGATTTGCTTAGGCATTTTTGGTGCTGATGAATTTTATATCTATCGTTCTAAACGTGCTTTAATTACTTTAG
Source organism: uncultured Caryophanales bacterium (assembly GCA_946183335.1). GTDB lineage: Bacteria > Bacillota_I > Bacilli_A > RFN20 > CAG-826 > Fiminaster. The sequence continues at coordinate 310 of CAMGZN010000071.1, forward strand.
TAATTTCACTTTTATTAATTGGCGGTCTAGGAACGATTCTTTTCTTGTTCGCACTCAAAAATGTTTTCGGATTTTTGATTCCATATTTTGCCCTTGAACTCTATTTTGCATTCAAAGGTGTTTATATTCTAACTAGTCCAACCGTCAAGGATGGAAGAGGGGAGTTTTTAAAATAATGCAACGTTATTTTGGTCGAATTGTCGAAAAACAAGTTATTTTGGATGAAAGTGATCAATATCACTTAGTGAAAGTCATGCGCGCCAAAGTTGGTGAGCAAGTCGAAGTGGTTTGTGAAGGTAAACTCTTTTTAGCGGCGGTTGCTTCTGTTAAGCCACTTAAAATCACAACTATTGCCCAAATCAAAGAAAACAACGAACTCAAAAATGATGTTGTTTTAATTGCCTCTCTTTTAAAAGGCGACAAGTTAGACTTAGTTTTGCAAAAAGCCACCGAACTTGGTGTTGAAGAAATCGTTCTCCTTCAAAGCGAACGTTCGATTGCCAAGATTCGCAACTTAGACAAAGATTTTAAGCTTGAACGATTCAATAGAATCGTAAAGGAAGCCGCAGAGCAATCAAAACGCACTCGCTTACCTCTTCTTTATCGCATTATTAAGATGGATCAACTCCCTGAGATTGATGCCGATGTAAAACTAATGGCCTATGAAGGAGAGCAAGGCGCAACTTCCTCGTTCTTAAGCGCCATTAAAAGCGTGAAATCAGGCCAAAGAATCGCCGTTCTTATTGGACCAGAAGGTGGTTTTAGCGTTGATGAAGTCAACGAAGCAAAAGAGTATGGGTACCAAACTGTTTCCCTAGGAAAAAGAATTCTCAGAGCTGAAACAGCCTCCTTCTATGCTTTATCTGTTTTAGCTGCTCATTTAGAAAGAAAATAATGATTAAAGTTGTCTCTTTAGGTTGCAAAGTAAACTCTTATGAAGCAAGTGCGATTAAAGAGCAGCTTTTTTCTTTATATCCTTTAAAGGATATTGTATTAATCAATACATGCTCGGTTACCTCAGTTGCTGATCAAAAATCTCGTCAAATTATTCGTCGAGAAAGAAAGAAAAATCCTGATGCAATTTTGGTTGTGATGGGATGTTATTCTCAAAACAACGCTGATTACGTTTTAAATGAATGTGGTGCAGATATTGTTCTTGGAACTTCTAAACGTAGCAAAATTGCTTCTTTAATTAATTCTTATTTATTAAATAAAAAGAAGATTATTGATATTGATTCAGATACGCGACATTTCTTTTATGAATCATTTGAGAGTTTTGCCGTTCCAGACGCCACAAGAGCATATATTAAAATTGAAGACGGATGTAATAACTTTTGTTCGTATTGCACAATCCCATACACTCGTGGGGTTTCTAGATCTCGTCCAAAACAAGAAATTATCGATGAAATTAAATCTTTAATATCCAAAGGATATTTAGAGTTTGTATTGACCGGTATTCATACCGCCCATTATGGAATCGATAGTCGAGAATGCTCATTCTCTGATTTGGTAGAAGAATTACTCCAAATACCGGGACTTTATCGATTAAGAATTTCTTCTATTGAAGAAAGTGAAATTGATGAAAAACTTATTTCATTATTCACAAAATACCCAAATCTTGCTCATCATTTGCATATGCCGCTTCAAAGTGGATCAGCTACCGTTTTGAAACGCATGAGACGCAAATATCAAACCGATGATTTTCTTGAGAAAGTAAATAAATTAAGGGAAGTTTGTCCGGATATTGCGATAACAACAGATGTTATTGTTGGCTTCCCTCAAGAAAGTGAAGAGGAATTTCAAGAAACAGTGGACTTTATAAAAAAAGTCAATTTTGCCGAAGTTCATGTATTCCCATTTAGTTCTCGCCCTGGAACTGACGCTTCTAAGATGGATGGGCAAATTGATCCAAAAATTAAACAAGAACGAGTTCAAGTTCTTTTGAATTTATCAAAAATACTTCAAGAAGAATTTAAGAATCAATTTCTCAATCAAGAGATGGAAGTGATTCTCGAAGAGAGAAATAAACAGTCTGGATTGATGTCTGGATTCACGTCTAATTATATAAAATTAGATGGTGATTTTTCAGATGAATACAAAGGAAAGATTGTAAAATTAAAAGTTCGATAAATTCGAAATAAAATATAGAAAAATTAAACATTGTCTAAAATTATATTGAATTGATAGCCAATTAAGATATAATCTTCGTCGGAGGATTTAGATATGGCAGTACCATTTAGAAGAACTTCAAAAACAGCAAAAAGATTACGTCGTACTCACTTCAAATTATCTGTTAGTGGTTTAGTCACATGTCCAAACTGCGGTGCAACAATTAAGTCACACAATGTTTGCCCAAAATGTGGTTACTACAACGGTAAAGAAGTCGTCAAGCAATCCAAAAAGGCTACTGAAGAAAAATAATAATTCGGAGAATTAAACATGGAACTTAACAAACTCATTGATCACACCTTACTTAAACAAGATGCTTTACCAGAAGCGATCGAAAAACTTTGTAAAGAAGCTCTTGAATATCATTTCATGTCCGTCTGTGTTAACCCAGGATTCGTTCCACTTGCCGCCAAGCTTTTAAAAGACAGCGATGTTAAGGTTTGTACAGTTGTCGGATTCCCATTAGGTGCCACACTTCCAGAATCAATCGCTTATGAAGCTAAATTAGCTATCAAAGCTGGAGCCACCGAAGTTGATATGGTTCTCAATGATTCCATGGCGAAAGCCCATAACTACGAATATATTGCTAACGAGGTTAAGTTAGTGAAAAAAGCATGCGGAAAGATCCTTCTTAAGGTTATCTTAGAAACATGTTTATTAACTGATGAAGAAATCGTTGAATGCTGCAAAGCCTGTGTTAAAGGTGGTGCAGATTATGTGAAAACATCAACAGGTTTCTCCACAGGAGGTGCCACTGTTCACGCAGTTAAATTAATGCGCGAGGCAGTCGGACCAAACATTGGTGTTAAAGCCAGTGGCGGAATTCACAATCGTGAAGAAGCATTAGCGATGGTTGAAGCCGGTGCATCTCGTATTGGTGCATCTTGCGGCGTCAAGATCGTTAAAGGTGAATAAAAGAGGAGGTGAAAATATGCCAAAGACAGTCGTTCGTGAAAACGAAAGCTTAGACGAAGCTCTTCGTCGTTTCAAACGTCAAGTGAACAAAAGTGGCGTCCTTCTCGAAGCACGCAAACGTGAGTTCTACTTAAAACCAGGCCTCAAACGCAAAATGAAAAGCGAGATGGCCAGACGTAAATCTTACTAATTGTTTTCTATAAAATAGAAAGTGGTCGCAACGCGATCACTTTTTTTATTTTTTTGAACACTTTTATTAAAAATTTACGCATTTAAATAGTGGAGGAACAATTATGAAATATTTTTGTTATCAAAGTAGCGAGCATGATTGTGGCTATGCTTCGCTCAAGATGCTATTTGC
>CAMGZN010000072.1 GCA_946183335.1 uncultured Caryophanales bacterium
GCATTATCTTTATTAATTGCTGTAACTGTCGCGGCAACATCGAGACCTAATGTCGTCTCTGCTTGAGGATCAAGTTCTTTCACTTTCTCAAAAAGAGAAGGATTTGATTTAATTGAACCAACATATGACTTAACACGTCCGAGATATGGATCAACCTGTTCGTGTGTTAATGAATCGCGTACAAAGATTGAAGCTTGGAAAATTTGTTGATTTTCATATTTTTCTTTGTAAACTTCTTGCAGATTAGCATAAATGCTAAACTCAGCACCAGTTGATTCAAGTTTTGAAACAGCTGGTTCAGCTAATAAGACATAGTCGACAGGTTGGTTATCAACTAAATTCTTTTTCAATTTTAGACATTTGGCAGCTTCTTGAGCGTTTTCACCATAATAATCGACTGTCACATCATAAACAGATTTGAAAATCTTGTCTGGAACAGCATTTTGTTGGAAGGAGACGATATAATCGTCATCATCCATTACGCCATCTTCGTCTAAACCTGTTGAGCAGATAAATAAGTTTCCAAATGTGATCGTTGAAGCGAGTTTATACTTTAATCCTTTCTTAATTTGTTGGACACCAAGATTAGTTGGTAAAACAACAATATCGGCTTTCTCGTCAACCATTTGGGCGACAATATTGTTCGCTTGATCAAGCACTTTGAAGTTAGAATCGTTTAAAAACGATGCAAAAGCGACCGATGGAGCCCCGGTCGGTACAAGGATGGATAGTTTTTCCTGACTATCAACAGAGCAGCCTGCTAAGAGGATTGCTGGGAGTAAGAATAATTTTGTCTTTTTCATAGACTTCATCATACTTTATATGATTTAATAAAAATGTGATTTAAATCACGAAATTATGACATTTATAGAAATTCTTGAACAACTTAACTATCAAACAAAATCATTTCCTAAAGGAACTGTCCTTTTTCATGAAGGTGAAGAATGTCAAATAATTGGTTTAGTTAAAAAAGGTTTTGTTCGAATTCAATCGTATTCCTATAGAGGAACAGAAATTGTTTATAACGAAATCAAACCAAACGATTTCTTTGGTGTTCATCTTGTTTTTGGTTCTGATAACAAATTCAAAGGGAATGTTGTTGCTTACGAAGAGAGTGAAATATTTCTTATAAAGAAAGAAACATTCCAAAAACTTATGCAAGATCCAGTTTTCTTTGAAAAATTCATGGAATTAGAATCGAGTTTTATCAAAAATCTAAACCACCACATCAAACTTTTATCATTGCAAAGCGCCGAAGAGAGATTCCTATTCTATCTCCAATCAAATAAAGGACAAATTACATTTAAAAATGTAACAACACTTGCTCAAAGTGTTCATTTAGAACGAGAAACTTTGTCTCGCTTATTATCATCGTTAGAAAAAAGGCATCTAATTAGACGCCTTTCTCATCAAATAATTTTAACCAATTAGTCTTCAAGAAGTTCTTTGATTGGTTTACCAATCATAGTGTCGGCTTTATTAAGACCAAAATTTTGAAGAATGGTTTCACCAATATCAGCGAAACATTCGCGTTCTTCAAGATATTTACCATTTTTGAATGCTTTGCTAAAACAAACTAGTGGGACTTTCTCTCTGGTGTGGTCTGTTCCCGTATGAGTTGGGTCATTACCATGATCGGCAGTCACCATAATGAGATCGTCTTCTTTAGAAGCTTCCATGAGTTCACCAAGTTGAACATCGAATTCTTCAAGAGCTTTTCCATATCCTAGTGGATTACGTCTATGACCGTATTCAGAGTCGAATTCAACTAAGTTGATATAGCACAAACCTTCGAAATCATGTTTTTTGCATTCATCAATAGTCTTTTCCATACCGTCTTTATTTGAGACAGTTTTTTGAGTTTTAACAACACCGCATCCATTGAAGATGTCACCAATCTTTCCGATGCAAGAAACCATATAACCATTCTCTTTGAGAATATCCATTGCAGTCTTACCACTTGGAGAGACAGCTAAATCATGACGATTTGGTGTACGTTTGAAGTTTGATGCATCTGTACCAATGTATGGACGAGCAATAACGCGTCCGACGTAATATTCTGGACGTAAACAGATTTCACGAGCAATTTCACAGCAGCGGTACAATTCTTGTACGCCTGTAACTTCTTCGTGGGCAGCGATCTGTAAAACAGAGTCAGCTGATGTGTAAACGATTAAGGAGTTTTCTTTCATCTGCTGTTCACCTAATTCTTTTAGAATTTCGGTTCCAGAAGCAGCTTTATTACCAATCAGTTTATGGCCTGTCTTTTCGGCTAATTCATCCATTAATGCTTTTGGGAATCCGGTATCTGTAAAGGTGATAAATGGTTTAGTTGTATAAATACCCATCATCTCCCAGTGACCAGTCATGGTGTCTTTACCATTACTAGCTTCTCTAAGTCTCATGCTATAAGCATGTGGATGGCACACTTTGTTTGTGCCTTGAATTGGAGCAAGATCACCAATACCTAATGAATTCATGTTTGGAACATTTAATCCACCGCATCTTTCAGCAGTATGAACCCATGTGTTAGTTCCTTTGTCTCCGAACTTTTCAGCATCCGGCATTTCGCCAATACCAGCTGAGTCAGTAACAATCACAAATATTCTTTTGAATTTTTTCATAAGTCGCTCCTTAAAACGCCACTATTTTAAACTATTTTCGCTTGCTATACAAATCATACGCTTCAAGAATACGTCGCGTAGAGATGTTTAAATAAATCTGTGTTGTAGCAATATTGCTATGTCCAAGCATTTCTTGAACTGTTCGGATATCCGAACTGTGTTCTAACAAATGAGTAGCGAAACAATGTCTCAAAGTATGAGGTGAAATCTCTTCTTCAATACCAACTTGTTCTGCATATTTTTTTACTTGTAAAAAGAAATATTGTCGCGAAAGTGGCTTCCCATAACGATTTAGGAAAACGTAATCCGTTCTTACACCAGGATTTTTCTTTCTTCCATGTTCAATATATTTCACGAGATATTCTTTGGCAAACTCTCCAAATGGAACTTTCCTTTGTTTACTTCCTTTACCAATCACTGTAATGATATTTCTGTCAAATGATATATTTTTCATTTTTAATGAAAGAAGTTCACTTACTCTTAGTCCAGAAGCATACATCATCTCAAGCATGGCCCGATCTCTTTGTCCTTCAGGCTTGTCAATATCGGGTGCTTCTAAGAGTTTTTCAACTTGTTCAACAGATAACACTGAAGGTAAATGTTTCACTCCTTTTGGAGTCTCGACATCCTTCATCGGAACATGTATGAAATCTTCTTTCTCCAGGAAAATATAGAAATTCTTCAACGAAGACAGGCGTCTGGCAATTGTTGAAGTTGCCATTTTGTTTTTACTTTGGATGCGGATAAAATCACCGATATCCGTTGGAAGAATTTCTTCAGTATCTGAATACTTGAATTCTTTAAAGAATTCTTGAATATCATAAGCATAAGAAAGAACAGTA
>CAMGZN010000073.1 GCA_946183335.1 uncultured Caryophanales bacterium
TGAAAAATTAGGGAATGCCATATATAATTAATGTAATATGAAAACAAATCAAATCGCTCTTCTACTTGTTGGCGCTGTTTGTGCTCTTTCAGGCTGCGCATCAAGTGGTGGCAGTAAGAAAGACAAATCAGTTGAACCAACTCCAACAAGTCAAACTCCAACTCCGAGTGTTGACCCACGTAATGTTCCATATGAAGACACATATGAAAATTACGATAATTACTATGCTGATTATGATTTCAAAAACCAAACAGGTGATGATCTCAAACTAGAAATGCATAAGTATTTTGTTCTTGAACACAAGACTTATGTGACATATGACAACTATTGGTATTATTCCAATACTGCAGCAGACCGTGTTCCAGGAACCGAGAAGAACGAACTTTTCTATACAAATAAGCAAGTTGCCCGTGAAACACATGAAAACCAAGACCGTGAACACGTCTGGCCATGTGCTTCATCAAATGGCTTATGGAGACGTTATAGTGCCGGAGGCACAAATCTCATCGAACACAATATTGACCAAACTGGTACATTTAAATACTGGGGTGCTGGAAGTGATCTTTATCACGTCCGTCCAGCCACATCACGTGTGAACCAATCCCGTTCTGACGCTTCTTTCTATGATTTTGCGGATTCAGAATTGTCTGAACAAACAAAGCTTCAAGATGGCGGTCCATATGTTTGCTATGTAAATGGAGCAAAAAATAAATTCGAGGTTGATGACCACGTCAAAGGTGATGTTGCTCGGATCATTATGTACCTCTGGGTCCATTATAATCAAATGGGCGCATATAACGTTTATTACTCACCAACACATACACCTGTGTATAGTTTAGATGAAGCAATCACCGATGAAGGACATAGTCCTTATGTCTGTGGAATGCTTTCCTTAACATCCATTCTTGCATACCCAACTGAGCTTGAATGTATGGATAAACTTGTTGAATGGAATCGTATCGATCCACCAAGTGCTGTTGAAGTGAACCGTAATAACTACGTTCAAACTGTTCAAGGTAACCGTAATCCATTTGTGGATTACCCACAACTTGTTGAACACATGCTTTATGATTAATAAAGGAGATAATGAATATGAGATCAAATCGCTTATTCTTAATCGTCGGTGTTAGTGTCTTAGCTCTCGCTGGATGTACCTCCACTAAGAAAAAAGGTGGTGGCGGAGGTGGAGGCGGAGGAGGAGATAGCTCCTCTGTCCCAGTTAGTAAAGATGATCCAGATGGCTATGCTGGATACTCTGCACGCTATAAAAACAAGAAAGACTGTTTCGGAGAAGACGTCGCTGACTATCATTTATATGATAGTTATGGCATGGACCTTGTCGAAAATGTTCATAACTACTGCATTGACCAACATAAAACTTGGCTAGGATATGTTCATAGTCCATCTAACTATGGACAATACTTCGCTGAGACTGATAAAGATCCAAGCACTGGAAAAGTTTTACAGTTCTATACGGCTTATCAAGGCTCTTCAGGCACTTCTCGTGAACACGTTTGGTGCTGTGCAAATAGTGCTGACCTTTGGTACCGTCAATCCCAGTCTTATGAACATAAGATTGACCAAAACTACACCTATTGGGGTGGTGGTTCCGACATTTATAATCTCCACGCTTGTACAAGCAGTGTTAACAGTGCTCGTAGCAATGCAAAATACATTGTCTTCCCAGAATCTGAAAGAGCGGAATTAACCTCATACGGAGATAATGGACCATATAAACTATTAGTTAATCCAGCTGGCAACAAATGTGAACCAGCGAAAGAATATCGCGGAAATATCGCCCGTATTGTGATGTATATGTGGTGCCATTACCGTGAAATCGGTGGTGCTCGTAACGCTTACTATCCAAGTAATTATTCTTCTCGCAAACCGGTTTACACACTGAGCGAAGCTGTCAAAGGAAGTGGACATTCACCATATATTTGTGGTGTTTCCTTATCACTTAGCAACATTATTGGATATTCGACAGATGCCGAAATCTACGCTGCTTTAAAACAATGGAACGCGGAAGATCCAGTTGATGCCAATGAACAATACGCTAATAACTATATTGAAAGTAAACTTCAAGGTAACCGTAACCCATTCGTTGACTACCCACAACTTGTTGATAACGTTCTTGATTGGTTAGAATAGTTGATAAACAAAATTTATATAAGGGTTCTCTATAAGAGAACCTTTCTATACAAAAGATGACAAAAGTAGGTTTAATCTCATTAGGATGCGCAAAGAATCTCGTTGATAGCGAGATGATTTTAGGCATGCTGAACCAATCTAAATTCGAGATTGTTAATACAGTTGAAGATAGTGATGTCATCATCGTTAATACTTGTGGCTTCATTGAAGACTCCAAGAAAGAATCCATCGAAAACATTCTTGATGTCTGTAAATATGGAAAGAAAGTGGTGGTTGTTGGTTGTCTTGTTGAACGTTATTTAAACGAACTCAAAGAAAGCATCCCAGAAGTTGATTTATGGGTGCCAATTCGTGAGTATGCAAAACTTAACGAAAAACTTGAGTCTTTACTATCAAGTAAAGTGCAAGTCTTAAATCCATTCGTTAGAATGCTTTCGACACCTTCATATATGGCGTACTTACGCATCTCTGAAGGTTGCAACAATTGTTGTGCGTATTGCGCAATTCCTTTAATTCGTGGTTCTTTTAAATCTCGTCCTTTTGATGATGTTATTAAAGAGGCTGTTCTTTTAAAAGAACAAGGAATTAAGGAACTTGTTCTTATTTCCCAAGACACAACTCGTTATGGAAGTGATTTAAAAGAAGGCAAAACAATTGTTGATCTCTTAAAAGAGATCGAAAAAATTGGATTCTACTCCATTCGTCTTCTTTATCTATATCCTGATGAAATCAGTGATGATTTAATCGAATATATTGCTCACTCAAAAAGTGTTGCACCATATTTTGATATTCCTCTTCAACACGCCTCAAACTCTGTTTTAAAAGGCATGCTTAGAAGAGGAACGAAAGAAGACTACATTGATTTAATTAATAAAATTAGAAATAAAGTTCCGCACGCGATACTTAGAACAACATACATTGTTGGGTTCCCAGGTGAAACTGACGATGACTTTGCTGAACTTGTTTCCTTTACAAAGGAAATTGGTTTTGATCACATGGGCGCATTCAAGTACTCGCGCGAGGATCACACGAAAGCTGATAAGTATGAAAATCAAGTTGATGAGAAACTTAAAGTTTCTCGACTTCATTTCATTATGGATCTTCAAAAAAAGATTTCTTACAAGAAAAACAAAGAACATCTTGGTGAAGTGATGGAGGGAATTGTCATTGAAGCCAAACCACAAAGCAAGCAATATCTTCTTCGCTCATATTGGAACGCTCCGGATGATATTGATG
>CAMGZN010000074.1 GCA_946183335.1 uncultured Caryophanales bacterium
CCTTTGGAAAGCTGATTCGATTCACACTTCCAATGATTTTGATGATGGTTTTTTCATCCATCTATTGGATTGTTGATGGAACTTTTATTGCCAACTTTGCTGGTGAAAATGAATTTGCCGGTGTAAACCTCATCTTCCCAGTGATTATGCTCGTCTCTTGCATTGGATTCATTTTCGGTAGTGGAGGTGGCGCATTAATTTCTAAGAAATTAGGGGAAGGTAAAAATGAGGAAGCGAACAAGACATTTTCATTGGTAACATACACTGTTATCGGTGTTGGAATCTTTTTCTCTATTGTGTTCTTTTTCCTTGTTCCAAAAATTACTGAATATTTTGCCCGAATTAATTCGACAAAGACGACCCCAGAAATGATTGAAGCTGCGACAACTTATGGTCAAATTATGATCGCTGGTGTTGTCTTGTTTATCTTACAAGTTTATTTTCATTCCATCTTTGCGGTGAATGAAACAAATATCCACGGGTTCTACTTTACTTTAGCTGGTGGATTAACAAATATGTTAATGGACTATCTTTTAATTGGTGTTTTTAAGCTAAGTGTCACCGGGGCAGCAATTGCTTCATTAAGTGGTATGCTGATTTCATCAATTGGGCCAATCTTTTACTTTATTTTCCACAAAGGAAATTTGATTTATCTTGGAAAAGCAAGGAAATCATGGGCCGATATTGGAAAAACACTGACGAATGGTAGCAGTGAATTTGTTTCAAATGTTTCCGGCAACATTGTGACTATTGTTCTAAACCTACAATTACTGAAATATATTGGTCAAAATGGAGTTGTTGCCTATGGCATCATTTCATATGTTTCGTTCTTATTCTTCGCGATTTTTATTGGCTATAGTGTCTCAATTACATCCACAATTGGTTATAACTTTGGCGCAAAGAATAAAGAAGAATTAACAAATATTTTAAACCGGTCATTTGTCTTACTAGAAATTATTGGCACGGCAATGTTTATTTTTTCGATTGTTTTATCTGGCCCCTTTGCACATTTGTTTACAAATGGAGATCCAGAAATGATTGCTTTAGCTAAGCGAGCAATTCGCTTATATTCCATCTGTTATTTATTTACAGGATTCTCTATGTTTGGTTCTTCGTTCTTTACCGGACTAAACAATGGATTAATCTCTGCACTAATTTCCTTCTGTCGAACACTAGTGTTCGAATTGGGAATGGTTCTACTTCTTCCTGTTTTATTTGGGGTTGATGGAATTTGGTTATCAATTGTTGTCGCTGAGATTCTTTCAATGATTATGACTGTTTCGTTTATGTTTGGCCTACGAAAGAAGTATGGATACAAAATCTTACGCTTCCCAGCGAAACATTTTATAATGGAGAAAAGGGGACGAAAACAATGAAAATACTAGTCACATATTTTACTGCCTCATATGGAAACACGAAAAAAATTGCTGAAAAAATCGCATCATTTTTAGGTGCTGATTTAAAGGAAATGGAACCAAAAGACAAATACAGTGAAGCTGATCTAAATTGGATGGATAAAAATTCCCGTTCTACTCTTGAGATGAGAGATCCATTAAGTCGCCCAGAACTCAAATCTATAATTGATGTTACATCTTTTGATGTAATTTATGTTGGTTTTCCTGTGTGGTGGTATCGTGAACCATCAATCATTGACACCTTTCTTGAATCTCAGAATTTTAAGGGAAAAGTTCTTGTTCCATTTGCAACATCTGGAAGTTCGTCAATTGGGAAAGAAACCTGTAATAACTTTAGACGTCTCGCTCCTGGATCTATTGTTAAAGAAGGTCGTGTCATCAAAATGAATGAAAGTGACGAAAAGATCTCTTCTTGGGCAAAAGAAATTATTCAATAATTCTTATAAGAATTAAAAAAACACGGTGAACCGTGTTTTTTGTTTGAAAGATTGAATAATTATTTCTTTTCTTCAAGGATTTCTGCACGACGAGCTTTGCAGAGTTTAGCGAGTTCGCTAAGAGCTTTACGAGCACGACCAGCAGCAGCTTTATTTCCTTTAGAGACGAATTTTTCGTTTTCAGCAACGAATGCTTCGTATTGAGCTTTGATTTGTTCAACTGTTGACATAATTATTTCTTTTTTTAATCCACGACTTGGGTGGATTCCTTTCTGGTTATTAGGTTATAGAAGTCATTCTTCTTTTTCAATAACGAAAAGAGTAAACAAAATGTTTAGTATTTATAGTGTGTTTTTTCATTAAATAATGTATATTATATGAGCGCTTATAAATAAGCCGAGGACGAATAGATGAAAAAACACTGTAGTTATCGCCCACAAGGGGTTTGCTCAACATTAATTGAATTCGATTTAGAAGACAATAAAGTTTATAACGTTAAATTCACTCGCGGTTGTCCAGGTAACCTTAAAGCCATCGGAAAATTAGTTGATGGAATGAATGTTGAAGAAATTGAAGCTAAACTCAAAGGTAATACGTGTGGCTTTCGTCCAACTTCCTGTGCTGATCAATTCGCGATTGCTGTAAGAAAGGCTTATGAAGAGAAATAACATGGATAAAACACATCTTTCCATTCAAAAAATTACTGGTACCGCTCTTCTTGGGGCGATCATGATTGTCCTACAAGTCGTAGGCAATTTTGTCACATTTGGACCAGTTAGTATTAATTTATCGTTAGTCCCAATCGCCTTATGTGCGATTATGTACGGACCGTTTGCTGCCGCACTTCTTGGTTTGCTTTCGGGAGTAATGGTTTTATTCGCTCCATCAACAGCAGCGGTGTTTATGCCAATTAGTGTTTGGGGAACTGTTTTAGTGTGTTTGCTCAAGTGCACAATTGCTGGCTTTTTAGGCAGTTTGGTCTATAAGCTTTTATATAAGAAAAATGCGATTGCATCGTATGTTTTATGCGCAATGACGATCGCGATTGTCAATACCGGATTATTTGCTGTTGGATGTTTAATTTTCTTTATGCCATTACTTAGAGAAAACTCTGCAACATATGCGAATGTCTATGCGTTTTTGTTCCTTGGAATGATTGGCTGGAACTTCATTTTTGAAGTTATTTCTGCATCAATTTTTGTTCCTATTTTAGCCAAAATTCTTCATCATCCACAGGAACCACTCGCTAAATAATATAACTTTGTATATCTCCAAAATGGAGATTATGGTAGAATAAATTTGGAAGGATAAAATTATGAGAAATGTATTAAGAATTTTTAATATCATTTTGATTGCTATTTCAGCAATCGCGATTGGTTTCATCGCCTTCACTCCACTCATGCAAATGAATGTGGACTATACTGTTGAAGCAACCGATCTTGAAAATGTCTTTAAGGGCAAACTTGGTTCCGGTGAAG
>CAMGZN010000075.1 GCA_946183335.1 uncultured Caryophanales bacterium
GCTTGCTTTGCTTTTAAACTTTGATGAAATCTATGCGGTGGACCTTGAACTTGGACCAATTTGCTATGATGACCACACAGTCTTTAGACTATGGGCTCCTTTTGCAAGCAATGTCGTATTATCAATAGATAATAAAGAATATAAACCAACAAGATTAGATCGTGGAGTTTATGAAATTAACGTCGATGGTGACCTAGATGGAAAACTTTACCATTACGAAGTCACGGTTAATGGTGAAAAACATATCGTAACCGACCCATACGCGAAATCAAGTAACGCTAACGCAAAAGAATCCGCTGTCATCAATATTACTCGTTTAATGGGCTCATTTAAAAATATTCCTCTTGAGAAGAGTTATAGCAAACTCAAAAGCTCCATTTATGAACTCCATATTCGTGACTTCACGATTCATAAATCAACAAATATCGAAAACAAAGGAAAATACCTTGGCCTAACTGAAGTTAATCGAGTTACAAAGAAGAATCATCCAGCTGGATTAGACTATTTAAAATTCTTACATGTTAGCCATGTTCAATTACTTCCGATTTTAGATTTTGGTTCGGTTGATGAAATTAGTGGTGGTTATAACTGGGGTTATGATCCAATTTCTTTCTTTGCCTTAGAAGGTAGTTATTCAACGAATCCAAATGATCCAAAATCACGTATGGTAGAGTTCCGCCAAGTTGTTGACTCGCTACATCAAAGTGGTCTAAGAGTTAATATTGATGTGGTTTATAACCACATGTATCACGGTGAGAGACAAAATCTTAACCTGATTACTCCGCATTATTTCTTCAGAGAAGAGGCGGGAAAACTTGCCAACCATTCTTGGTGTGGATGTGATTTTGCCAGTGAAAGAAAAATGGGCCGCCGCCTCATTAAAGAATCAATTGATTTCTTAATGAAGGTTTACGATGTTGACGGCTTCCGTTTTGACTTAATGGGTTTAATTGACCTTCAAACAATGAAGGAAGTAACAAACTTAGTTTTATCAAACAAGAAAGAAGCCCTTGTTTATGGTGAAGGCTGGGATATGAACGCAACAACCTTTAAGAATGAAAAACTTGCGACAATGAAAAATAGTCACGAATTACCAGATGTTTCTTTCTTCAACGATACATACCGCGACATTATGCGTGGCCATGGAAGTCACGCCAAACTAGATGACCTTGGTTTCCTTTTAGGAAACAAATCATATGCTGATGGGTTTAAATTTGCTTATCTTGGATCATCAAAAAGTTTGACATATGAGAAACTTTTTGATCACCCAAGCCAATCTCTCAACTATGTTGAGTGTCACGATAACGCGACAATTTATGACGTAATTAACGAATCAACAGAGGATGTTGATGTTTTACGTACAGTGAAACTGTTTAACAAAGTTATCATGTGTTCCATTGGCATCCCGTTCATTCATATGGGACAGGAAATTGGACTAACCAAACACAATCAAAGAAACACCTATAATCTTGGTGATTATTACAATCAAATGGATTATGACATCCTTGATAAACGTTTTGACATGGCACAGTCGTTTAGACACTATAACCTCGCTCGTCAACATGCCGATTTTTTAGATGCGTTAGATCTCAATGATGTTAGTTTTGATCTTCCAAAAGATGGTGTTCTCATTGCGACATGGAACGGCAAAAGAAAATATAAGTATTGTTTCAATATGACGAATCAACAATACGCCATGGATAATGCCGAAGGATTCTACCATTATTCCTTAAGGAATAATAATCCGGATGACACCATTTATTTGTCGCCATTCCGTTGTACATATTTATTAAAGGATTAAATGTTTATGAAAAAATTCTTTATTTACTTAAAAGTTGTCTTCTTGTGCGGACCAGCGATTATCTATAATTTGTTCCGCTATTTAAAATATACTCGTCACCCTGAAAAATATCCTTTTGAAAAAAGATATGCGATGGTTCGTAAAGAAATTCTTTTTGTCTTAAGAAGATTTCATATTGATGTTCAAAAAGAAGGATATGACATTTTAAGTAAATCGAAGAAGCCTTATTTAGTTATTTCAAACCACTATAGTTTGATGGATCCTGTCATGCTTATTGCCAGCAGTGAACGTCCAATTACTTTCTTATCCAAGAAAGAAAACTTAAAAATGCCATTTGTTGGACAAATTTTAAAGATGCTTCAAGTGTTCACGATTGATCGTAAAAATGTTCTTTCTCAAGTTCGCACATTACAACAAATTGGTGAATATCTTAAAGATGAAACTAAACCACATGTGGTGATCTTTATTGAAGGAACACGAAACAAAAAACCAGACGGAGACTTACTTGATTTCCATCCTGGAACATTAAAAATTGCCTATAAGGCAAATTGTTCAATTGTTCCAGCTACAATGTATGGAACATTCCGTATTTTGAAACTCAATTCTTATTTAAAGAAATACCCATTCTGGTGGAAGGTTAATGAACCAATTACTCCAGAAGAATTTAATAAGAAAACTACAATTGATTTAGCCGCTGAAATTAGGCAAAAAATGATCGAGCAAGTCGATCAATTTAGAGCTAAGGATCAAGAATATATTTACAATCAAAAAGTTAGCGTAAAGAGAAAAGCCTTAGAAACTATCGTCGATCTTCGCACAAACGCGTAACCCTTTTGGATATAGGTTTTTGAGCATTCCGTTAGCGGAATGAACAACTCCAATATTCATATCTAAATAGGAAACGAAATAATAGCCCTCTGGGTTATTTTTTCTTATTTGGTTGCCTTTCAAATATTCAACAACTTCTTCTTTATTTAATTCAATACTCTTTTCAAAAGAGGAAGCGTGGGAATAGTGGTGACTTGGAATTTCTTTTTTATTGATAATACTTTTAACAAATAAACCAGGTCTTAATGAGAGCTCAACAAGGCGTTCATCGAGGGAATTGCTAAGCTCAAAAATTTGCACTTCTTTCACCTCTCCTTTGGTCAATGATTGACGCTTGACTTCGCATTTTTGAACTTTATTTTGACTGAGAATCCCCGGTTTTTTAATTAGTGCAATATAGTGACCTTCTCCCGGGAAAAGATTTGGAAAAAGATGAATGGTTTCTGGATAAATTTTTGAGCGGAAATTGCCGGTGATTTCTGGAATCTGCTGGAGTTTTGCTGGTGTTTTTTCAAGCAAAAATTGAACTACTTCTTCATCTTCTTCATATGAATATGAGCAGGTGGAAT
>CAMGZN010000076.1 GCA_946183335.1 uncultured Caryophanales bacterium
GAATATTAAATAATTTTAATAATTCGTCATCCCATTCTTTGGTATTGATATTGAACAACATTGTACGGGAAGCGTTGGTAATATCTGTCGCGTGAACTTCGCCCTTTGTTAATTTATAAATTAACCAGGAGTCCACTGTACCAAACATTAACTCTCCAGATTCAGCACGTTCTTGTCCTCTTGGAAGATGATCGAGAATATAACGAATTTTTGATGCAGAAAAGTAAGGATTAATAATTAATCCAGTTTTTTGATGAATTAATTCTTCATGTTTCATCATGCGATCACAGATTGCTTGTGATTGACGAGATTGCCAAACAATCGCTTTGCTTACTGGTAAACCAGTAATCTTTGACCAAACGATTGTTGTTTCACGTTGGTTCGTAATACCAACACAGGCAATCGAGTTCCATCCAACTTTGGCTTTTTCTAAAGCCATCTCAATCACATCAACGACTCCAGCAAAAAGCTCATTGGCGTCACATTCAACGTAACCACTTTTTGGATATTCCACTGCTAATTCTTTTTGTGCAAAAGCAATCGTTAAGCCACCTTTATTAAAAAGGATGGCTCTAGATGAGGTTGTTCCTTGGTCAACAACAAGAATGTATTTATTCATGACGAATCCTCAATAATTTTTCGATGTCATCAACCTCTTTAATGACATCTTTAGAAAGAACTTCGCGTCCATTTTCTGTGACTAAAACATCGTCTTCAATTCGAATACCGATGTTATGTTCAGCAAAATATAAACCTGGTTCACAGGTGACAACATTGCCTGCGACAAGTGCGCTCGAGCGGTCGTTACCATCATGCGTATCTAAACCTAAATGATGGGAAACACTATGGTAGTAAACACGAGAGATTTCTTCTTTTGAAGAAATTAAACCTTTAGCGACACATTCTTCAGCGAGGAAATTCTTCGCGAAATCATTCATCTCCACAAGAGTGATTCCTGGACGGATGAAATTAATCGTGGCTTTATTGCACTCTAAAACTATCTCGTAAATTTTTCTTTGTAGTTCAGAGAACTTTCCATTAATTGGGAAGGTACGAGAAATATCAGCTGAGTAATGAGATTTAGCCGCTCCTAAATCAAAGAGAACGAGTTCTCCGTCTTGGAGCATGTCTTTAGCTTCTGGGTAATGGAGAATTACTCCATTTTTACCTGAAGCAATAATAGTTGAGAAGCCTAATGTGGTTCCGTATTCTTCCATGATGGAATATTCAAACGCATTACGTAAGTTATATTCATAACGACCAGCTTTCATCACCGCTAAAGCATTACGAATGCCCAGATCAGTTGTTTCAATAGCTTCTTTAATGCAAGCAACTTCTGCTGGTGATTTAATCATTCTTTCTTTTAGAACAATTTCATTTAAATCAACAACTTTGACGTTGTATTTCTTTTGTAATTCTTCAGCAAAATGAACTGTTGAAACACATTCTTCGATCTTTAATTCTTTCTCAAGATCCAAGTATACTTGGTTAATTTCTCCGAAGTGAGACATATCATGAGAGAACGCGGCTTCAATTTTGCCTTCAAATGTGGAACGAAGCAAAACTGTTTCAATGCCAGAGATTTCTCTAGCCTCTTCGACAGTCATCTTGATGCCGGTCCATTTCTCAACCTTTTCATTCTTTTCATCAATAAAAAGGTATTCAGAAACTTCTCCATCACATTTTACGAGTAAAAGGACAGAGTTTTCTTGTTCAATTCCAGTAAGATAAAAGAAGTTACGATTTACTTCAAATGGAAAAGAAGCATCTCCGCTTTTCTTTCTGGCTTGGCCAGCAAAAAGAATTGCCAGAGAATTATTCTCTAACTTTGTTAGAATCTTGTTTCTACGATTGGAATATTCGTTTGCGTCTATCATCTTTCTAACTTCTTATCTTTCATAGATTGTTTTGGTTCCAATTACTTCAAGATGAGCATGTGGGAACTGGTTAACCAACTCTTCTCCAAACTCCTCAGGAGCCAAAACATCAACAATTATTGTATCTTCATATTGGACATTTTCCAATGAAAATGAGTTCATCTTCGCAAGATGTTTTAGTTCATCAAACTGACTGTAATTTAGTTCTAAACGATATACATAGACTTGATGAATATTCAACAAGTCTGCGCTTTCGACTACTTGAACACCTGTTTCAAGATAGGTGCTCATTAAGCGAGATGCACCAAGAAGAACACCACCAAAATAGCGCACAACCACCAGCAAAACCTCATCCATTTCCTTTTTTTCAAGAAGATTCATTAAAGGACGTCCAGCTGTTTTTGCTGGTTCTCCATCATCAGAACATTTCTTTTGCCCATGGATAGAATAAGCGTAACAATAATGCTTTGCTTTCGGATATTGTTTCTTAATTTCGCTTAAATATTCTTTTACTTCCGAAACATCTTTAACATGAAGCAAAATACCGATAAATGATGATCGGTCGCGAATTAAGGTGATTTCTCTTCTTTCCAGGATTGTTACCATGTGAATAATTATACATTTTACAAAATAAATTGTATAATCAACTTACAATTATGAGCCAAAAATGTCCTTATTGTGAAAAAGAATATCCAGAAGTAAGTCGATACTGTCCGTATTGTGGTTCTCCAAATCCTGCCTACAAACAAAAAGAAGAGCCAAAGATGCATTACTGGCGTCAGCTTCTTTTATTTGGGGTTGGATTCATCGGATTCCAGGTTCTTGGCACACTAATTCAATTAATCTTTTTAGCCATTGCAAAATCAAACTTCGGAACTGATAAAACAGCAATTAGTAATTATCTAGCTAGTGCGCCTGTTTCTATGTTTGTAAATGCGATTGCTTACTGTATTATTTTCTGTGCGCTGCTATTTATAGCAAAACCAGGTATTCAAAACTTAATTAAGTCGTTCAAAAACAAGAAGGTTTATCTTGGGGCTTTGCTCGCATTTGTTATCGTTTACGCATTTAATATTTTCTATTCTGTTTTACTTGCTGGATTAGGTGCTAAAGTCGAATCGAATAATAACCAAGCAACACTTGATTCAATTATTAAAGTTTACCCACTTGTTTCAATAATTGTTTTTGGATTAATTGGACCGGTTTGTGAGGAGCTAACTTATCGAGTTGGCTTCTTTGATTTCTTTAAAAGAAAAAATCGTATTTTAGCGTATGTGGCAACAATCATT
>CAMGZN010000077.1 GCA_946183335.1 uncultured Caryophanales bacterium
CATTAGAGTTTAAACCTTGACCATAATGGTCAACACAGACAACATTGTATCCGTTTTTGTTTAAAAATTGAGCAAAATCGTCATATCGAGCAGCATATTCTTCCATGCCGGTAACAATAACAACGTTACCCACTGGTTTTTCGACGTTCCATGAATATCC
Organism: uncultured Caryophanales bacterium; assembly: GCA_946183335.1. GTDB lineage: Bacteria > Bacillota_I > Bacilli_A > RFN20 > CAG-826 > Fiminaster. Next base: position 161 of record CAMGZN010000077.1, read on the forward strand.
TCGGAGAACATCTCCGTTAATAGTTTTGATTGAGTATAAACTTTTTTTCATATTTATTTCTCCTCATAACCTCTTGGGTTGTTCTTTTGCCAATTCCACGAATCGCGACAGCAGTCAACAATATTGAATTCGGTTTTAAAACCAATTTCACGATAGGCTTTATCGGCATTAGCATAGCACTCAGGAATATCGCCAGCACGTCGTGGTGCAATCTTATAATTAACCTTCATGTTGTTCGCTTTCTCAAAAGCATGAACAAGTTCTAACACTGATGTGCCAACACCAGTTCCAAGGTTATAAATAACTAGACCTGGATTTTCTTCAAGTTTCTTTAAAGTTAATAAGTGTCCGTGTGCTAAATCAACAACGTGAATGTAGTCACGAATACATGTTCCATCTGGTGTGTCATAATCATCACCGAAAATATTTAGCACAGGAAGTTTACCGACAGCCACTTGTGTAACATATGGCATTAAGTTGTTTGGAATACCTTGTGGATCTTCACCCATTAAGCCTGATTTGTGGGCTCCAATTGGGTTAAAATACCTGAGAATTGCAATGTTATAGCTTGGATTATGCTTTGCTAAATCTTGCAAAATATATTCAATTCTGACTTTTGTTTCAGCATATGGATTTGTTGTTTCTCCAATTGGATCGGTTTCAACAATTGGAACACGTTTTGGGTTTCCATAAACAGTCGCAGATGAAGAGAAGACAATGTTTTTACATCCATACTTTTCCATCACTTTTAACAAGACTTTTGTGGATCCAATATTGTTATCAAAATATAAGTCTGGTTTTTGAACAGATTCACCAACAGCTTTTAAACCGGCAAAGTGAATAACAGCAAAAATCTTGTGGCTAGCAAAAACGTTATCTAAAGCAGCTTCGTCACGAACATCGAGTTCATAGAACTCGGGTCTAACACCAGTAAGTTTTTCAATACGATTTAAAACTTCAACTTTGGAATTACAAAGGTTATCAACAATAACTGGTTTATAGTTGTTTTCAATGAGTTGAACAACGGTATGGGAACCAATATAACCCATTCCACCAGTGACAAGAATTTCTTTCATTATCTGTTCTCCAATTCTTTTAATAACATTTCGGAAGTCATTTTTGGATTGACCTTACCTTGGGTTTTTTTCATGACTTGTCCAACCATAAAGCCAAGGGCGCGGTCTTTTCCTTCTTTATAATCTTTAATTGATTGTGGATTCTCGTCGAGAACTTCCTTGATCACGTTTTTAATAAATGATTCATCTGAGATTTGTGAGGAAATACCAAGGATTTGACGAGCTTTTTGAGCATCGCATTTCTCTTCAACCATCTTCGCAAAAATTGTTTTTGCCTGGTTAGAAGACACTTCGTTTTTCTCGATGATATTGATCAAACTAACCAACTGTTCTGGATTTAGTGGAAACTCGTTGATGGTGACATTGTTCTTGTTCAAATAAGACAAAACATCAACATTCATCCAGTTGGCCAGTATCTTATACTGTTTGGTTAATTTAGCACATTTATCATAGTAGCTAGAAATATCTTTATCGCTCACTAAGAGTGAGGCGTCATATTCATTAAGTTTGAATTCGTTTAAATAACGTTCTTTTTTGCTCTCGGCAAGTTCAGGGCATGATGCAATAGCATCATCGACGAACTTATCTGACAGTTTAATTGGAATAATATTTGGTTCTGGAAAGTATTTATAGTCCACAGAGTCTGTTTTTAAACGCATTGCAACAGTTGATTTTGTTTCATCATCATAACGGCGAGTCTCTTGAATGACCTTACCACCGCTTTCGATAAGCTTCTTTTGACGTTCAACTTCAAAATCGATCGCATTTTTCACATACGAGATAGAATTAATGTTCTTAACTTCGACTTTTGTACCAAACTCTTTGCTTCCTTCTGGTCGAATGGAGACGTTAACGTCGCAACGGAGAGAGCCTTCTTCCATTTTTCCATCACTGACTTCTGAGAAAACAACAATCGAACGAATCATCTCAACATATTTCATTGCTTCTTCACCAGAACGAATTTCTGGACGAGAAACAATTTCGATTAAAGGTGTCCCAGCACGGTTGTAGTTTAGTAGTGTGAAGTTCTTAAAATGAAGTTGTTTGCATGTATCTTCTTCCATGTGAAGACGTTCGATACCGATTCTCTTCTTTTGCCCGTTCAGAGCAATTTCTAAATAACCATCAGATCCGATTGGTCGTCTATCTTGGGTGATTTGGTAACCCTTTGGAAGATCGCTATAAAAATAATTCTTACGATCGAAATGTAATTCGTGATCAATTTTCATGTGAATAGCATTAGAAACACGAATCGCATAAATAACAGCTTCTTTGTTCACCACTGGCATTGTTCCTGGAAAACCAAGATCAAGAGGTGCAGTTTGAGAATTTGCTTCTTTACCATAGGTAACTGGCGCAGAAGAAAACATTTTGCTTTTTGTTTTTAATTCAACGTGAATTTCAAGTCCAATAACTGGTTCAAAGTTCATTGTTATTCTCCTTTCGCCAC
>CAMGZN010000078.1 GCA_946183335.1 uncultured Caryophanales bacterium
AACAATGACGAATGAGTTACTTAATATTCCTTATTACGCTGCAGCTGCATTTGCGTTCACATTTGCTTATGACCAATATGGATTTGCAGCTAGTGTAACAGCCCACGTTGCAAACAATTTATTCTCGGTGATTACAGAGATAATTTAGTATGGTACAGAAATTTCGTTATCACATTCTATCGTCCTTTTGGATTAAGGTAATTGCCTTATTTTTAATGACGCTAGATCATGTAGCAAAATTTATGTATTTTAACGATATTTCACCGCAAATTGCAGATATTTTAGAGATTTTTGGACGTTTAGGATTTCCACTTTTTATCTTACTTTTAGTTGAAGGTGTACGACATACTTCAAACTTCGGAAAATATGCATTAAGACTAGGAATTTTAGCCGGTGTAATCTTGATTGGACAAATCGTGATTCATCATGCGTTTATGGATATTTACGCTTTTTATTCTCCAATTATTGACTTATTACTTTGTGCGGTAATTCTTTATCTACTCAAGCAAAACAATCGAAAATCCTTTTGGGCCATCCTTCCAATCGCCTATATCATCCTTTCATTTATAGTGATGTCGATTGAAAATCAACAAAGCATTGAAATTTGGTGGTTCCCATTCTACTTAAGAAGTGGTTACAACATTTTTGCTTTACTGCTTTCACTTGGTTTCTTCTATTCTTATCCTGTCGCAAAATGGATTTTCAGAAACTACAATAACGGCGTCTCTAATCTAGAAGGAACACCATACGAAAGATTACTTGTAAACACATTAATGTGTTTCACACTTTTATTAACCGTTGTTATTATTTATTTAATCGGCTTAATTCCAGGTGGAGATATTTATAACATTGCTCATGAAGCATATTCGATGTGTGCTGTTGTGTTTATCTTCCTTTATAGTGGAGAACTCGGTTACAATAAAAAGTGGTTCAAGTATGGCGCATATGCATACTTCCCGCTTCATATTGCGATTATCTTTTTAATCTTCTTACTCATTTAGGAGGTGTAATTATGATTAAACATTTAGAAAAAGAAGCTGACTTCGAACAAGAAGTTAGCCAAGGAAAAGTCTTGGTTGATTTCTATGCTGACTGGTGTGGACCATGTCAAATGCTTTCACCAGTGATTGAACAACTTGAAAGAGAAACTGGAATTAAAGTGATTAAAATTGATGTCGATTCCCTTCCAGGTATTGCTCGTCAGTTCCGTGTCATGGCAATTCCGACACTCCTTCTCTTTGAGAATGGCAAAATGGTGAAACGCGAAACAGCGTATATGCCTATTGAACATTTACGTCGTTTTGTTTCTTAAAATTTACTCTTTTCAATATAGAGAAGTTGTGATAACATTTATCTCGCACTGAAGGACCGTTGGTATATCGGTTTATTATGCCTCCCTGTCACGGAGGCGAGAGGGGTTCGACTCCCCTACGGTCCGCCAGAACAGTGCAGATGTAGTTCAGTGGTAGAACATCAGCCTTCCAAGCTGATTATGCGGGTTCGATTCCCGTCATCTGCTCCACTTGAAAATGTTATATGGTTTCGAGAGATCGAAACTTTTTTATTATTTCTGAATCAAAAGATTCATGATTAATTTGACAATAATTTCCATTTCATCTGGATTACTCTCTGCGGTTAAAATTGTCACCGCAACAAGCGCTTCGTTTGAAATGATTTGTTTATTTTCTCTATAGAGATGGTTATTTTTAAATAAGAAATTAATAAACAATGTTGCAGCGATTCTTTTGCACCCATCAGCAAATGGATGATCCTTGACTAAGAAGTACAATAGGTGAGCGGCTTTTTCTTCAATTGATGGATACAATTCTTCTCCAAAAACATTTTGATAGATTTGAGAGATAATTCCATTAAGTTTACCTGGCTGCTTCTCAACACCAAATACATCAGAAGATTCTTTAAATTTCATCGAATCAATGATGTCCCGAGCCTCTTCATAAGTCATAACATAAGCGCTTTGGCTTCCTTTTGGTTTTTCTAAAGTTTGATGATCATAACTATCTAATAAGTCAAGGGCTCGAGTGTAACCATCAATGACTTTAAAAAGTTCTTCTCGATCCATGTCGAGTGAATATGAAAGCATACGAGTTTGAACATCAATTACTTTATTTAGAGTAAGCAAACGTTTTTCGTTGGCTGCATAACCTTTAATAAGGTAGTCTTTTAACACATTGTTTGCCCATTTTCTAAAAATGATTCCTCTTTGGGATTTAACTCGATATCCAACCGATATGATGACGTCTAAATTAAAATAATCAATTTGATAAGACTTGCCATCAGGTCCAGTTCGTGCATTTTTTGCACAAACTTGATCTTTGTCCAATTCATTTTCTTTGAAAATGTTGCTTATGTGTCTTGAAATAACTGTTCGATCTCTATCAAAGAGCAAGCCTATTTCTTCAGTTGTTAACCAAACCGTTTCGTTTTCTAGATCGGTTCGCACATCTAGTTGAAAATCTCCGTCTTCAAATTTAATTAATTGGTACTTTTTCATAAAGTTACCTCCTTTACTTTTCTTTATAGCAATTTAATTGTTTTAGTCAACATAAATGTTGACTAAAACTGTACAGTGTTTAAGAAAATAAAAATCACAAGAAAAATAAAAATTAACTTGTTAATTTTTTGTGTTATAATTAAG
>CAMGZN010000079.1 GCA_946183335.1 uncultured Caryophanales bacterium
GAATCGAACTGCTATCTAAAGTTTAGGAAACTTCTATTCTATCCGTTGAACTACAAGGCCATCATTGTGCTTGCAAAGTTAGTTCTTTTTGCCGATTAATCGATAAAGAATTGGAAATAAATTACTCCCCCTGAAATGAAAAGAAAAACTTTTCAACCAAAAGTCTAAAAATATCTTCAAATTAAGGAGCATATGCACTAATTTTATTAAATTTGTGGCGTCTTAGGAAAGACCAAATATTAAATTTAATTAATTATTTAGACTTATGTTAAAAAGAATGCGATTTTTCTTGGCAGTCATTGTAATGATGGTTGCTGCGTCGGTAAACGCACAGGTTACTACTTCTACATTGAGTGGTAAGGTCGTTGACGCAAATGGAGAAGCCGTTATTGGTGCTACTGTACAGGCAACTCACATGCCTTCAGGTACTCATTACGGTACAATCACAAACATGGATGGACTTTATACGATCCAAGGTATGCGTACAGGTGGTCCGTATAAAGTTGAGATTTCCTATATAGGTTATCAAACTGTTAACTATCCGGATGTAACCTTGCAACTTGGTGAAATCTACAACTTGAACACTACTTTGAAGGAATCTTCAGCAGTTTTGGACGAAGTTGTTGTCATCGCTACTCGTTCAAAGTTCTCGAATGAGAAGACTGGTGCATCTACCAACATCTCAAATGCTCAGATTGCAGCTGTTCCTACAGTGAACAGAAGTATTTCTGATATTGCCCGCCTTTCACCGTATGCAAACGGTATGGGATTTGCCGGTGGTGATGGTCGTTCCACTAACTTCACATTGGATGGTGCGAACATGAATAACAACTTTGGTTTGAGTGATGCTCTTCCTGGTGGTGGAAATCCTGTTTCTATGGATGCTATCGAGGAAATTCAGGTAGTTGTTTCTCCATTCGATGTTCGTCAGACAAACTTTATCGGTGGTGGTATTAATGCTATTACTAAGTCTGGTACAAATACTTTCAAGGGTACAGCCTATACTTATCAATATAATGAGCATTGGCGTGGTAATAAGATTGATGGCACAGACTTGGGCGAACGTGATAAAGATAGAAAACACGTTTATGGTTTTACATTAGGTGGCCCGGTTATCAAGGATAAATTATTCTTCTTTGTTAATGCTGAATATCAAAAAATTCCAAATACTATTGTAGATTGGAAGGCTTCAACTGATGGTAATCCTGATCCTGTTAACTATATCTCTCGTGCTTCAGTTTCTGATTTACAGACTGTTTCAGACTTCGTTAAGCAGAAATACGGATATGACACAGGTTCTTTCACGGATTTCCCTGCAGATGAAAGCAATTTCAAGATTTTGGGACGTATCGACTGGAACATTAATGATAATCACCGTTTAGCAGTCCGTTATAATAAGACTTCTAATGCACAGTGGAATCCGACAAATCCTACCTCAAGTGATATTAATCGTTTGTCACAGGGCCGTATTAGTGCTTATGGTATGGCTTATGCAATGAGCATGTACAAGCAGGAAAGAAATTTCTCATCTCTGTCTGCTGATTTGAATAGCCGTTTCGGAGATAAAATTTCAAATCAGTTATTACTGACCTATTCTCATACAGCTGATCCGCGTAGTTATGATTCTGCAGATTTTCCATTTGTAGAAATCATGAAGGACAACAATCCATATATTACCTTAGGTACTGAAGTTTATTCTTTCAATAATAAAGTTGAAAATAATGTTTTCAATATTATCGACAACTTTACGGCTTTCCTTGGTAGTCATAAACTTACTGCTGGTTTAAGTTTTGAACATCAGATCGCTAAAAACAACTACATGCGTGGTGGTACTGGTTATTACCGTTATGGAAGTATGGCTGATTTCATGAATGGCGCTGCTCCTATTGGTTATGAATTAGCTTATGGTTATGAGGGTAATTTAAGACCATCAGCACAGGTTTCTTTCAATCAATTTGGCCTTTATGTTCAAGATGAATGGACTGTTTCTGATAGATTGAAGTTGACTGGTGGTATTCGTTTCGACGAAATCGTTTTCAACAATAATGACTTGTTGACAAATAAGGCATTGCTGGATGTTAATTTCGGTGGCCGTCATATTGATACTGGTAAGTGGTCAGATTCTAATATTCAAGTATCTCCTCGTGTTGGTTTCAGCTGGGATGTCTTCGGAGACAAGACATTAAAAGTACGTGGTGGTACAGGTTTGTTCGCTGGTCGTTTGCCTTTAGTTTACTTCGTAAATATGCCGGGTCAGTCGGGTATGTTCCAAGCTAACCCTGTTTACAAAGCTGGAAGTGCTGAGTTGGAAAAATTAGCTGGAGGCTTAATTACTGATGTTGCTGGACAAGTTTCGAGATTAGGCTTGCCAAATCAACCAGGAAATGGAGTTATCTTAAGACAATACTATGCAGGTGTTGATAAGAGCTTTAAAATGCCACAAGTGTGGAAAACTTCTTTAGGCGTTGACTATCAATTACCAGTTTCTTTCCCATTAACAATAACGGGTGAATTTACTTATACAGATAATATTAATGCTATCTACTTGGATAACTATAATATTAATAACAGCACATTGGGTAATTTTGATGGTTTGGACAAACGTGTAAAATATCCAAGTT
>CAMGZN010000080.1 GCA_946183335.1 uncultured Caryophanales bacterium
GAATTGATTATATCATTCTTAAAATATCTTGTAGATATATTTTTAGACGTGTGATATTATCTTACTTGCTTAACGGAGGAAATCATTATGCCAAGAGATCATTTCACCTTAAAATGTACCGTCTGCGGCGAAGAAAATTACATCGCCAATAAAAATAAAAAAGAACATCCAGACCGTATGGAAATCAAAAAATACTGTCCAAGATGCAAAAAGCACACAGTGCATAAGGAGAAGAAATAAGGTTAATCCTTATTTTTTTATATATGGTCGATTTATTTCGTTCTAGAATAGCCTGCACATCATATTTGATGTGGAAAGATAAGGAACATGCTATTTTAGTCGACCCTGGTTATAACATTAACAATTGTTTACTCGATCATATTAATCACCTCGAATTAAAAATTGAGGCAATCCTTATCACTCATGTCCATTTTGACCATATTGATGCCTTAGAAGCGGTGGTAAATGCTTTCCCAAATGCCATTGTCTTCATTTATGAAGACGAAGCAAAGGAAATCGATAATCCAAAATATAATCTTTCAAGTTGGACTGAATATGGAAACAAGAATCTTGTTTATCGTCCGAAGAACATGAAAGAATTAATGGATGGAGAAGAGTTTGAAACATGCGGATACACTATTAAGTGTATAGCAACACCATTTCATACTCGTGGATCAGCAGTTTTCCTTGTTGATGAGGAAAACGCAATGTTTAGTGGAGACACTCTCTTTTACACAACTGTCGGAAGAGTGGATCTAGCAAGCAGCGCTCCTCGATTAATGTCTTCAAGCTTACTAAAGCTTGTGAAACTAGAGAAAAATTATACTGTTTACCCTGGTCATGGGCCAAAAACTACTCTTGAAAGAGAGAAGAAATATAACTCATATTTACGAAATATCTAATTTTAGATATAATTGTTAGCGTTTTAGGAGGAACTAAACATGAACGTTACTGAATTACGTCCTGGAAACTATTTCATTGACGAAGGTAACCTTTACCAAGTGCTTGATATCTTACTTAACAAGACAGCAATGCGTAAAATGGTTGCTAAAGTCAAAGCGAAAAATATGCGTACAGGTGCAATTATTGAATTAGCTCGTAACTCTGGTTACGATGTGGAGAAAGCTTTGCTTTCAAAAAAGAAAATGGGTTTCCTTTATGATGATGGAGTTAACTTCGTCTTCATGGATAACGACACCTATGAACAAATCGAAATTAATAAAGATCGTTTAGAATGGGAAAAGAACTTTCTTGTTTCTGGATCTGAAATTGAAATTCTCTTCTATGATGATGAAATTCTTGGTATTTCACTTCCATCAACCGTTGCTCTCACAATTACCGAATGCGAACCAGGCGTTCGCGGTGACACAGTGAATAAAGCAATGAAACAAGCTGTTTTAGAAACTGGTCTAAAGACCAAAGTCCCATTATTCATTAATAACGGCGAAAAGATCCTTGTTCGTACCGACACAGGCGAGTACGATGGACGCGCTTAAGGAGGAGATTGAATTATGGATATTTCAGTCGGCGGCTTCATTGGAGCCCTTATCGGCGTTTTAATTCTTGGATTAGTGATTGGTTTCTTCCTCTCACGTTGGTTCTTCAAACGCGAACTTCAGAAGAATCCTCCAATCAATGAAAAGATGATTCGTGCCATGTTCACACAGATGGGAAGAAAGCCATCTGAAGCTCAAGTCAGAGCGGTCATGAACAGCATGAAAAGAAACGCCTAAGACAATTCCTCATTGATCAAAATTCAGCGCCTTAAACGGGCGCTTTTTTATTGCTCAATTTTAGTATGTTATTTTTAAATGTTGTGGTAGTGGTGGTAGCTTGACGATTTTAAAAAGTGTCAATGAAAAACGCCCATCAATTCGGAACAATTTTAGTTTCCACAATATCGATGAGCGTTTTATCAACAATACAATTATCTACTAATTTGCTACTAACAATATACTAATTCATCCACTTAATTTTGGATTCTTCTTTATTAATCAATCGTTTGATGTTTGTGCGATGTCTGAAGATTAAAAGCGCGGCACCGAATGTTACAACGCCAGCATACTCAAATCCAGCAACAACATAATCGCCCCAACCATACATTCCGAAGTTTGCAAGAGAGATCGGACCACAGTATTTGATGATGACCAAGACCCATGCGACAACAACAGCAGATAGGGCGGCAAGCATCGATCCAAGAGAGACATATTTTTTAAGTTTGAGAACAATAAAGAAGACGAGCATGCCTACAACAGTTAATAACCAAGAGGTCGCAAGGACGAATCCTCCAACTGTTGCGACAGCTTTACCACCATTGAACTTGGCAAACACAGGATAGCAATGCCCAATCATTGCTCCTAAAGGAGCAAGGTAAACATAAAGCACACCATTATTCCAAAGACCAGAACCAAAGTTATCGATCAAAGCTTGGTTTAATGAAGAGAATTTAATAATTGACCAAACAATTATTAAAGGGATCACGGTTTTGATCATATCGAGAATAATACAAAGTAAGCCAATTTTCTTGCCAAAAAGTCTTCCAACATTTGTTCCACCTGAGTTTTTTGAGCCTTCTAGACGTGGATCACGATGAAAAAAGACC